>JAJYCW010000172.1 GCA_021777995.1 bacterium | reverse complement strand
CAGGTCTCTGGTGCCCTGCTCTAGCGATGGTTCTATCTGCGTTCCTTCGCCCCAATCGTTCCATGTAACAACCTGTATTGCGGTGACACTGCTGTGCAGAGCATTCTTCAGCGTGGATTCTAGCGTATGCCCGTTGGCCTCGGCTATATGCCCCCACGACTTTCCCACGCCCGCTTGTGCATAGATGTCATTGAATCCGGGGAATGCAGCAGCCAATGAGTAGGGCCAAGCTTTAGCACGTGCAAGGAAAGTACGCTGTTGTGCGAGGCCTGCAGCAGTACCGTTTGCAGGCAGAGGCCAATCGAAAGCTCCTAACGAGGCCGTTGGCTCACGACGGTTCGACTCTGTAAGATAAAGTGGCCGCGTTTTCAATACTGAGAAAATCTGGTTCCATTGTAGATCGTCATAATACGGTGCCCCAAATGTAAGCAGCAGCGGTTTGCCGTCAATTCTGATATAGGCTGGCGACTGAAAATAGTGTTTTTGCAGCCAGAGCATCAAAGCCTGCCCGTGTTGAACCGCGGCCCCTGCTCTAAAAAGCCCGGCCTTTATCCCCTGCGGAACAGTGTGATCTTCATAACAGAGTGCGAATTTCAGGCCTGCCTTCGTCAGGAGCGGCACCATGCGCTCTACATTACGGTTAATCGCAGTAAAATCGAAGAGCTTATCACACCCGTACCAGTCTATAATCACTCCTTTAATGCCCGTCATTTTCATCAACATAATCTGATATTTAAGTAGATCGAGGTCGCCGGAATCGTAAGGACCGACCTGGGGGTGGTAGTGCGAAGCTATTTGGGGCAACCCATGCACAGTTACCGAAGGGTTATAACGTCCCATGGTCCAGTGCCAACCCCACACATGAGCGGCAGGTTTTGCCTGAAACCAGGCCATGTAATGGACGTATACCGGGGGCACGGGGGATTTTACCGGCAGGATCGGTGTTGCATTTGTGCGTATCGGGGCTAGCCAGGCGAGGAAGGTGATGAAACATACCAGCGCCCGGTATGCGTTTTTAGAATGGCTGCTAAGGGTTTTCAGCGTAAACCTCCCAAATAAATGCGGCTGAGACGTACTGCCCCAGCCGCACACGATTTGCCTCTATTTCTGCTGCTGAGCAGCCCGATGCGCTAGTGCCTGCCGCATCAGCATCTGCTCGCCCTGGCCCATCTGCTGCTGTTGTTGGGCTTGATATCGAGCAGCAGGGGCGGCTTTAGCATTTTGCGGTATGCCGCCAGCCGCAGTAGTACCCGGTGGAGGTGTATTAACGGGCTTTGAACCTCCACACCCCGTTAGCAGCAGGGATACCACTGCCACACTCCCACAGGCGATCATGAGTCCAAGCGGTGGAATGTTCCGTTTCATTTTCTAGTACGCCGAACCAAACTGGTAAGCACCGGCAACATAGATGTTAACATACCAGTTTACACTGCCCTTAGGCATGGATTTTACGTGGCCATCGCCGAACAGGAAGTTGCTTGTACCGCTGTGGCGGTATCGTGGCATCATACTGCAGCCATTCCAGTTGGCATACGATGGGTAGTTATTGCTCGCCACGTAGTCGCAGTCATGCGTCGGAAGGGTATCTAGATGATCAGGATAGGTGTAGTTATTTGCTGCGGTGCCGCCCCCTTGCGCAGTCCAGTTGCCCTCCCAGGTTTGAAATTGCAGCCAGCTTGAGTTGCCATCATTCTCTCCCTTCTCACATACTGCGATAGTCTGTGACGGCGTATCTAGGGTCGCGAGCGTAACAGCATGCGGAGTACCGTATGGCCAACCGTCCTGAAACAAGGAGTAGTTCGCGCCATAGACTCCAGGCTGAGGCACTGGCATGGAGGGACAAGTCCAAATGCCGCCAGCACCACTGTACTTGTTGTCGTATGCGTACTTGTTGCCGTTTTTAATGTACGGGCCAACCATGTCGTACCAGCGCACCTCGTTACCAGATCCATCATTGTAGTGCAACATAGGGAACGTCTCATCGTAGTCCTGCACATACATCATCACACCAAGCCCAATCTGCTTTTCGTTCGACACACAGGTTATCTGGCGAGCCTTCTCGCGTGCCTGAGCAAATACGGGAAAGAGAATTGCCGCAAGAATTGCAATGATTGCAATTACTACCAACAGTTCAATCAACGTAAATCCACGTGGTTTCATCTATGAAGTCCTTTCTATCACTCACGACCCCGATTATGGTTTGGCGGCACGCTGCCGCTCTATCTGCTACTTCTCAACCCCCGAGTGTGCAGCAAGGTTGTTAAAAGTTGACGCGCGAGGAATCAGGTGGGACCTTAAGCGCACATGCAGTCCCTGCTTTTCACCTCGCAATGCACGCAACAGAAGTCGACCTGCCTCCTCACCCATCTCCTCCACCGGCGGACGAACAGTGGTAAGGCCTAGCGAGCACGATCGCGCGTCGTCATCAAAGCCCACAAGTCCAAAATCTGCCCCAATGACAAGTCCAGCATGGCCTGCAGCCTCAACCACGGCATAGGCGATGTCATCGTTAGGTGCAATGATCCCAATGCGTGAATCGGGATCCTGTTGAAGCTGGCCTAGGAGGGTTGGAACCATGGCTTTTACAGTCGCGATGGTGCCCCTCACAAGGTAGGGTGATCTTTCAATTGCCTGCGGAAACAGTTGGAGCATGCGCTGTGGCGCGCCGGCATGGCGCAAGGCACTTTTGGCGCCCTCTATCCGTTCGTCCAGCCACTGCTCCTCAAACGGCCGAAGCATGACAATTCGGCTATAGCCACTGCGCAGCAGGTGGGTTGCTGCCTGGTATCCTGCGTAGCGGTTGTCATAATACACTTGTGCTAACGGAGGTGGAATTTCGTGCCACGACAGATAGACAACCGGTATCTCCTCAATATCCACTGCACTTATGACCTCGTCTGACATGTCACGCGAATCGCACAACCCAACCACTGCAATCGCACTAACCCCCATCGCCCGTAGTTCCGAAATGGCGGCGGGCATCTGCACTGCATTCCCGTCGTCGAACCCGCGCGTATACGGCCCCCTGTTGGCAGGATATCTATCGAAGAAGTAGGTAGAACCACCCGCCGCAGAAAACGCCTGTTCCAGAGCACGTATGGCGAGCCGGGCCCACATGCTTCCCACATCGGCGGAGACCGACGGATCTATCAGTGCGGTGGACACAATTCCAAGACGAAGCTCGCCCGGGGTGGGAGCTTCAGAAAGGTTCTGCCCCGTAACGGCTTGTCGCTCGGTAGCGCCCACATTCTGGGCGACAAAAGTACCCTTGCGATCCACTGTCTCCAACAAACCCTCTGCAATGAGGTTCGATACCGCCTGCTGTGCAGTAGACAGGGCCACTCCATATTCACGCGCAAGATTATGGCGGCTCGCGAGCATTGCACCGGGGGCAAGCACCCCGGACAAAATTCTGCTGCGAATATCGTTTTCAACTCGCTGGTAAGCCGTCGAACGGCTTACCTTATGGTCATCAGACATTAGACATCCCGTCTCAAATTGCGGAGTTCATAACAGAACAGATACAACTATATCGATACAGACATTATACGCACAAATGCTACGCCTGTCAAGCAAATTGTCTACCAGAACTTTATCCAGATCATCGTGTTTGCAGTATGTTGTCAATTAAGTCGATAACTTACAGGTACAAATACCTAGATTTCTAAAAATGACCGCACGAGGCATCGCTAATCTCAACAGCCGGTCGTGTACGGCGAGACGTATGATGATGAGCTCTGTTCCTGTTACCGCCCTGTAAAAACGGGAATCAGGTTAGAATAGAATATCAAATCCTAAGTGATCCACTCACAGGCAGTTTAGGGAGGAATTTTGGGCATAGTAGTTGAAGATTGGATTGAATTGAAGCAGATGCTCGATGAGCACACCTCTCGAAATGAGATTGTCGTTTCCACTAACGGCGTGTTCGACATTCTGCATGTGGGCCACGTGAGGGTGCTTAAGGATGCTAAAAGCCTGGGTGACCTACTGGTGGTAGGGATAAACAGCGACGCCTCGGTAAAGCGGTTAAAAGGATCATCTCGGCCTTTCGTACCACAGGGCGAACGTGCGGAGATACTGTCGGCTCTTGCCTGCGTCGCGTATGTCACCATTTTTGATGAGGATTCTCCCACCGAGATGCTAAGGGCACTTAAGCCAATGATACACACAAAAGGTGGCGATTATCAGGTAGAGACTATGCCGGAAACACCAGTGATGCGGGAGTGGGGCGGCCGAGTGGTAACCCTTCCGTTTGTACCCGGAAAAAGTACCACACGGCTGGCGCAACTACTTCAATCGACAGGAAACGAACGGTTATGAGAATACTCGTCACGGGTGCGAATGGAATGTTAGGTATCGACCTCTGCAACGTCTTAAGCGAGGCCGGCCACACAGTAACACGCACTGATATCAGCCTGCGCCCCGGCTTACAGGCTCCTCCATGGTTGCAACTTGATATTACCGATGCCGCAGCTGTTCTGCGTGCAGTGGAAGAGTGCAGGGCCGAAGCAGTGATTCATCCTGCCGCGTTCACCAATGTAGATGGGTGTGAGAAAGACCCAGACACCGCCTTCAAGATAAATGCCCTTGGTACCTGGTGTGTGGCGGCTGCCTGCTCGAAGCTTGAAATACCCATCACTTATGTAAGCACCGATTTCGTCTTTGACGGTACAAAAACAACCCCCTACACGGAATTTGATGCAGTAAATCCTATAAACCATTACGGCGCGAGTAAGCTGGCAGGTGAAAGACTAGTAGAGAAACTCTGTCATCGCCACTTCATTGTTAGAACACAGTGGCTAAATGGCGCACATGGTCGCAGCTTTGCGTCTATTATGCTGGATCTTGCCAAAACGCGAACCGAATGGGAAGTGGTAGGGGATCAGATTGGGAGTCCAACGTTTACGCTTGATCTGGCCCGTACCATCGCCTCCTTACAGACCAGCACTCTCTACGGAACATATCACGTAGCTAATCGTGGTGAATGCTCCTGGCATACCTTTGCACGAACCATTCTAGATATGTCCGGTATTAAGGGAATCACCCTTCACCCAATCCCTGCAAGCCAGTGGCCGTCTCCCACGCGAAGGCCGGCATACTCCACACTCCGACGGTACAACCTGGAACTACAGGGACGAGACGATTTGCGCACCTGGCAGGACGCACTGGAGGAGTTCCTTAAACACAAGTCGGAGATCACCGGTGCCGGGTAGAGGCGTTGGCACCACAAATTGCATTGGTGGTATCAATACATAGCGCTGCCACAGAAATGAGGGCAGTCGCACTCAAGGACATGTAAGTTGCCTAAGATTACATTTATTGGCGCAGGAAGTACTGTATTTGCCAAGAACCTTATGGGAGATATTCTCTCATTCCCCGAGCTCGCGGACGCCCACATTAGCCTGATGGATATAGACGCAGACCGCCTAAGCACCTCTGCAGTGGTCGCACGCAAGGTTGCGGCGGCAGTGGGTGCCCATCCAACGATTACCACCCATATTGATCGCCGTGAAGCGCTGGACGGCGCGGATTACGCCATCAACATGGTACAGATTGCCGGATATAAGCCTGGTACTGTTACCGATTTCGAGATACCAAGGAAGTATGGCCTTCGACAAACAATAGCCGATACACTCGGCATCGGTGGAATCATGCGTGCGCTGAGAACCATTCCTGTTATGCTGTCGATGGTGAAAGATATGGAGGAGGTGTCTGCCAGCGGCATCACCTTTCTTAACTATGTGAACCCTATGGCTATGAACACGTGGGCGGTATCGCGCGCCAGCAACGTACCGATAGTAGGGCTTTGTCATAGTGTTCAGGGCA
>JAJYCW010000171.1 GCA_021777995.1 bacterium | reverse complement strand
GCACGTCCTGGAGGTCCTGCGGCAGAAGCGGGGCTGGAACGCGGTGATCACATTACCAACATTGATGGCCACTGGATCATCGCGTATTCCATTCTTGCCGACGTAGCCCGCATTGTCAAAGAGAAAAATAAGGACGCAGCTGCGAAGCAGGCAGAGCTTGATCCAATCGCCAGCAGGTTTCAGGCCGGCTATTCCTTACCTAAATCTTTGCGGCTCCTTACCGAGGGGAGCGGCCTTACCTACAAGATCACCTACACCCGGGCAGGTCAGTCCTCGCCCAAAACCCTTACGATTACCACAGCCGTAACGGCCACCAAACCTGCAGAGTTCTCTACAGACTCCCGCGGATTTGCCTATTTTGAAATACGCGAATTTAACGGCTCCGTTACTAACCTTTTTAATCAGGTATTGCCACAGATTAAGCACTCCAAAGGGTTGGTACTAGATCTCCGAAATAATAGCGGAGGCGTAATTAGTGCGGCTGGTTCCGGACTGGATGGGTACGGAGCAGCCCTCCATCTTATTTCTGTGCTGGGCAGGGGTGGACACATTGCGACCATCGAAAAGCGCGCGGGTAAGTTTGTGCCTGTAGATGTGGCACCATCCGCTGGTATTGGTGTGCCTATCTCCATTCTCATCAACCGCGGCACAGCTAACCTGGCAGAAATGGTGGCCCAGAACCTGCACACGAAAATCGGTGCGCCGCTTGTTGGCGAGACTACTTTTGGTGATACCATTCTGCAGTTGTTTGCGCCCCTTGATGACGGTGGCGCACTGCAAATCGACACCGCACACATTGCAAATTTGGACGGGCACCCCTTAAAGGAGCCCATTAAACCGAGCGTAGTGCTTTCACCTTCTGATGCCAATGGCCCTGCGGCAGTGGTAAGAGCCCAATCGCTGCTTTAATTCGCTCTACGGGATAATTAATTCTATGACCAGCAACCCTAAACCTTTGCCATATCGTGCATTTTACCTGCCGGCGGCAATCGGCATTATCTCGCTCTCCATGTTGGCGGGGTACATGAGCAGCAGGCGAGCAGCGGCCCAATCCGACCAACGTGTAAAGTCACAGGTCATGGTTTTTAATCCTGGCAAAGCGGCCCAACCGGTAAGCTATCTCCTTCCCGCACGAGGCACTCGCAGCACGGCTATTAACCCTACGGATGACTACCGTGTGGGAATGCAATTGCTAGAGCGGAACTATTTTGGTGCGCCAATTACTGCCTCTAAACAGCGCAGTCTAACCTACAGCGCCATAAGAGGTATGCTCCTCAACCTGCACGACCCGTTCACGAGTTTCATGACACCCACAGAATGGAACCAGTTTCAGGCAACGACCACTCGCGGTGACTTTGAGGGAATTGGTATCATGTTGATGAGCAATGGCCCGAATACCGTAGTTGAGGAGCCCATAAAGACGGGACCAGCCGAGAAGGCCGGCGTGAAGGCCGGTGATATAATCACCGAAGTAAATCGTGTACCGGTCACTGGCAAATCACTGGATGACGTAGTCAAACTCATCAAGGGTCCAGCAGGCACCTCCGTGCACCTCACTGTAGTTCGCGGCAAAAAAACACTCCACTTTGTACTGGTGCGTGCACTTGTAAGGCCGCCCATTGTGCAGTACTGGATGGAAGCACCCAAGTAAAAGATCGGCCACATCGTTCTCGAAGAGTTCAACGAGCAGACGATGACTCAGATGAATCAGGCGTTTCTCGCGCTTCGAAAACAGGGAATGCGAGCACTCGTTCTGGATTTACGTTATAATCCCGGCGGCCTGCTTACCATGGCAATTCGCTTGGCATCTGCCTTTGTACCTCGCAACTATGTACCCGCCCTGCACAATAATGCAGTCATCATTCACGACGGGTCCGGTGAAGAGGAGGGCGAACAGCTACTAGGAAATCAAACCTCCTATAAGCGAGTTCCACTAGCTGTTCTGGTAAACGGCAGCACAGCATCCGCTTCAGAAATTGTCTCTGGAGCCATCCACGACTACGGTGTTGGTACCCTTATAGGCGAACGCACATTTGGGAAGGGCTGTGTTCAGACGCTCTATCCGCTGGATGACGGTTCCTGCCTGCGCCTTACTACAGCACTCTACTACCCGCCCAAACACTACGACATCAATTATAAGCAAGACGAGAACCATAATCGTATTCCAGGTACCGGCGGGCTTGTGCCTGCAATTATCGTCAAACAGTCTCCCAAATGGATACCGGACGATTTTGAGGATAAAAAGGACGATACGCAGCTAAAGGCTGCGCTCGCGTTCCTGCGTGACCGGCTCCAGGGCCAAACAGTTGCTGCAGCGGTGGCAGCCGTTTCGCATGCATTTAGCAGCCCTAAGGAAATAGCCCTTGCTGGAGCAAAATCTAAGTAATGGCGATAAGCCGTGACATGATTGCGGAGGGATGGCTGCAATGAGAAAATTGATACCAACGGTGGGCATCCTGGCCATTGCAGCGGCCGGGGTCGCCAGGATGTTGGCACCAAATCCGACTCCGGTAACGCACAAAGGTCCTCCGCCCCCTCCTGCCGCGATCTATCAGTACTCGTTCCCCAACAGCACGAACCAGCTTGTTCACCTAAGTGATTTCAAGAACAAGATTCTGGTTGTCTGCTTTTACGGCTTCTATTGAGGCACCTGTAATGAGGAGGCTCCTCATGTTGAAAAGAGTATATGGCAGAAATATCGGAAGGATGGCGTACAGGTAGTAGGCATTTCCGTACCCGAGGGTGCCTCTATGCCACTTTCTCAGCTTAGTAAGTTCGCCAGCAAACACGGCGTAACCTATCCTCTCATCTGCGACTCGCAGGGAGTGAGTGCCCAAAAGTACGGTGTAGACGCCATCCCTGAAACGTTCGTGTTCGACGCCAGTGGGAAGGTCGCCGGATCGTCGTGGAAATGGCAAAAGATCGCAGCAATTGTTAGATCGTTGATAGGGCACGCCTCAAACCCTACGCAGGAGGGCTCGCATCGCAGCTAGCGGCGTGCCTTCCCTAGCAAGCTCTGTGCGCTAACCCAGGTAGCTCACCCCAAGTTACGCGACCTACCGGCTTTGCTATTGCACTGCACGGAACTGGGCCTGCTGTTCTAAAGCCTCACTCCTATTTGCCTCTGCTTTACGTGCGACGATGTGGATCACAAGTGCGGTGCACACCATCGCAGTGCCAACGGCGCAAACACCATTCCACCTAGCCACGCTCCAGCCCACCACCCCGAGGTAAGCGCCAATACTGCCACCTACGGAATAGGCTGCTCGATACACCGTGTAAAGACGGCTTTGTGCCTCTTGGTGAAGGCCGGTCACCATAGTCTGATTGCTGATGGTCGCCGATTGCGCCGCCATGTCCAAAAGCAACACCCCTGCAACCAGACCAACAAGAGTCGTACCGAAGAGCCAGAGCACTCCATAAGCCACAACCATGACCGACGTTGCTATCGCCACAGTTACATGAGGGCTTATGCGATCCGCAAGCTTACCAATACGGGGCGCAATGATCGCTCCGCCCGCAGCTACAAGGCCGAACATGCCCGCCGCAGCAGGACCGTAGCCGTAAGCGGGGCTGGCAACAAGAAATACTAGCGTTGCCCAAAAGGCGGAGAGTGCGCCGTACAGCAGCATACCATTCAAAGTGGACTCCCGTAGTACTGGCTCTGTTTTGATAAACCCCAGCATCGTCTTTATAAGGCTGCCGTAACCCATTGATGCCTTCGGCTGGTTTTTAGGGAGCAGTAACCTCAGGCTGATTGCAAGAAACACCATTAAAACAGATGCGGTGCCGTATACACTGCGCCAGCCAAACATTTCCCCAACTGCCCCACTAAGCGTACGCGATAACAGAATTCCGATAAGCATAGCCCCAACAATTGCGCCAACTGTCTCACCACGCTGGTGTTCATCGGCGAGAGAAACGGCGAATGGCAGAACTAGCGTGGAGATTACGCTCGTGAAACCTATTGCAAGGCTGGCAATTTCGAGCACGTTGATGTCCCTTGCACAAGCAGCACAACCGAGCGCGATCGTTACTAGCACCAACATGAAGAGTATCAGTCTTCGGCGCTCTAGAATGTCACCTAAGGGAGCAAGAAAAAATACCGAGACTGCAAACCCCAACTGCGTGTATACTGCCAGCGATCCAGCCTGGGCCATGCTCGAATGTAGAGATCGCTGAATCTGCCCCAGCAAAGGTTGGCAGTAATAAAGATTCGCGATACCTAGCCCACATGCCGCTGCCATGACGACCAGCTGTGACCGGCTCAAACCGCTCGCGTTTGCACAAGCGCTAGTGCTGACCACGACATCTGTGGTAGCAACCGTGCCAGAACGTGCTATCTCTGCATTCATGCTTGATGTGCCTCTTCATACACCGGTTGTAACGCCCGGTAAACACTGAATTAGTTCGACACAATCATTGTAGTCCTCATTTACTGATATGTCCAATTGAAATTTTATGACTAATTAATCTGTTCTGCATATTAATAGATGGAATCGTTGCGCCGTGTATCCCTAAACAATAAAATCCAGCTCGAGCGGTTCCTCAAGGAATCCGGTCGAGCTGGACAGAACCTACCACCGTGCGAACAAAGTTCCCGAATGCTACCAACGCTGATGTGGGAGCCACGTCTGCCGAACGATACGCAGGCAGTAGGTAGATCGCGGCGATAAAACGAGAGTGCGTATCACGGTTACCCGCCGTTGTACCTTGCCACCTATTCTGCCGTGTAGAAATCCCAGGACGTATCCGATGCCTGGCGCAAGAAGGAAATTTGGCCATTATGGTAGCCGTATTCTGCCGCCATGTTGAATAGTGCCGAAAGCAACGGTCGCTCCGACCCAAATAGCTCAACCGGTGTATCGAGCGACTGCGACTGGTAATTCTGCCGGTAATGGCTCTCAAAGTTGGAAAGCGAAACATCCAGCAGGTCGAGCAGCTTCGCAGGGCTACTCTGCCGTTCCTCCTCAGTTACCAGTGTGTCCCACTGAAAATTCATCGGGTCTTCCATTTTAACGATTGCCGAGCGGTCAACAATAAGTAAGTGAATGAGTGTGGTGCGGATGCTGTTGAGCTGTTTGTAAGGCTGGTAGTCCCATTGAGCCTCGTGCAGGTTGTGAGTTAGGCGGCGCAGCTCATTCCGCTGGGCGCGCAGCTGGGTCAATGCGAGTTCAAATATCGACATGGATCTCTTTCTCCCTCTAAATCACCCGAACTTAGTAGCACCCCGCTTGGGATGCAGGAACATTATACAACAGAATCGACAATATTACTACTATTTATGTCTACATTTTTATATTTAGTTTGCACGGTATCCGGTTTATGGACGTCCGGGTTGCGGTGAGTTGTTAACGGACATTCGCCTTGAACCGGTTTTCTCGCTACTGAAAACCAGACGCTATGAGAGGGAACAACATGGCAATCGCCAAGATTTTGACGAGAGAAGAGTTCTGTACGTTGAAAAGCAACAATCTGTTTGCCCTCCAGTGTGAAATATTCCACACAATGAGTGTTAAATATTTCACAGCCAGCCAGGGCCACTTTACAATATAATTGTAAGGGTTTGAGAAGGCGCCTGGCGACCGGCCACGAATGCCGGTCCTCTGCGTCCTCTGCGTCCTCTGCGTCCTCTGCGTCCTCTGCGTCCTCTGCGTCCTCTGCGTCCTCTGCGTCCTCTGCGTCCTCTGCGTCCTCTGCGTCCTCTGCGTCCTCTGCGTCCTCTGCGTCCTCTTGGAAGGATGACAGAATATGAAAGGATCCTACTACTATGCAGAGTTTGTCTATCACTCGAACGACGTACCGGAACGGTCGCATCCTCGGTTTCGCGTTTCTCCTAGCAGCGATTGCG
>JAJYCW010000055.1:2168-26990 GCA_021777995.1 bacterium | reverse complement strand
AGAGGTTCTTGTTGCGGCTGGTGAAGCCACAATGGCACTCGCTCGAGCCAACGGGTGTAAGATACTGCCAATCGACAGCGAACATTCAGCAATTTTTCAGTGCCTGCAGGGTGCCCCTAACTACAGTCTAGAACGCATATTTCTTACCGCTTCCGGCGGGCCATTTCGTAAGATGTCGTTGCAGGAAATGGAATCTGTCACGCCTGAACAGGCGCTTCGTCATCCTACCTGGAACATGGGCGGGTTGGTGACTGTTAATTCTGCGACGCTCATGAACAAAGCGCTAGAGGTAATTGAGGCCCGATGGCTGTTTGACGTGCCCGTAGAGGCTGTGGAGGTAGTGGTTCACCCGCAGTCCATTGTTCACTCCATGGTGCGACTTACCGACGGATCGACACTGGCCCAGCTTGGTCTGCCTGATATGCGGCTACCTATTCAATACGCACTGGTCTATCCAGAGCGGGTAAATACGGATCTTCCACGCATGAATCTTACAGACTTTACCTCGCTGACCTTTGAAGCTCCAGATCACGAGAGATTTCCCGCGCTTAAAATAGCGCAGGAAGCAGTAGCAATTGGAATGACTGCACCTGCCGTCATGAATGCGGCTAATGAAGCAGCCGTGGCGCTGTTCCTGAATGAAAAGATATCATTCCTCGATATGGCGGTAAGGGTACGCAAGGCGATTCAAGAACATGACCCTGTTGTGCCGACACTAGAGAATGTAATTGCGGCCGATAAGTGGGCCCGAAAGTTCGTAGAAAGCTTATAGGTTACCACTTAAATCGACCTCCGGCTAAGTCCGGAAAGGGGCAAACGCGTTGCTTCACTTCCATGCGAATATCGGGACCTTAAAATCCGCTGTGGATTTTCTGGTAATTCTTACCGTTCTGGTGGTTGCTCACGAATGGGGTCATTTTATTGCGGCGCGTATTTGCGGCATGCGAGTAGATGACTTTTCTGTCTTTTTTGGCAAGCGGCTTATCAGGCTCGGTACCCGGAACGGCACAGAATACAACATTCGCAGCATTCCTCTTGGTGGATTTGTGATGATTGCCGGCATGGATCCGTCTGATGCCGTCGTCGAAGAGTCCGGCGACATTGCGGAAGACGCAAAAGCCCGCGCCCGTGCCAACGATCCTCAAGCTTTTTTTAACAAACCATTAGCTCAGCGAGCATTCGTAATTTTCGCAGGTCCGCTTGCATCAATTCTCTTTGGATATCTCCTGTTCTGTACCATAGGTTTTACTATGGGACTACCCAATCCGACGGTTCAGAACCAGGTTCAGATGGTATTAAAAGGCTCACCAGCTGATAAGGCGGGATTAAAAGCCGGTGACAGGATCATTAGCGTAGACGGCCAGGTCATTAACGCTGCCGATGGGCCAAAGCTAGTGCATATTATCCATCATAGCGTAGGTCAACCGCTCCGTCTCACGATTTCGCGCGGCAGTCAGCAGTTGTCGATCGTGGCAACGCCGTACGCTGCAAAAGTGCCCGATCAAGTGGTGAATGGGCAAATTCAGACCGTGACCGAGGGCAGGCTGGGTTTTGTACCTTTCGTTGTGATGACTTATCAGAAGTACACGCCTCTCATGTCAATCAAAATGGGCACCGAATCCATTATTCAAGACGTTGAAGGTATGTTTAAAACCATCTTTAGCAAGCACGTGAAAGAGGCTGTGGGTGGACCAATAGCCATCGCAAGCTATGTCAGTATGGCGCGTCAGCAGGGCGTAGGAATGCTGCTCATACTTGGCGCCAGCTTGAGTATTAGCCTCGGCGTCATTAACCTGTTCCCAATTCCCATTTTGGATGGAGGGCACCTGTTGCTGCTTGCACTGGAATTTGTGCGGAAGCGTAGGTTGTCTGTGCGCGAGATGCAATACGCAAATATGTTTGGTCTTTCGGTTATCCTGCTGTTGATGGCCCTGGTTATGGTTAACGATATCCAGCGACTCTTAGCCGGGAAGTTGTAGGCGATTCACACTTTACTGCCCCGCGCCGCTTCGTGGGGCAGTACCCCGGTGCGCTCCTAACCCGACATCGGAGGGCGGCCCACTTTGCACAGGGCGGACAAACCGTCTCCCTTGATGGTAAGCAACAACTCAGCGACATCGTCGGCAAACGTGTTGACTCTGGCTGGGCTAACAAGGCACAAAGTGCCAAGCGATACGACATCTGCACCCGCGACATAGTAGTCCAGTGCATCCTGGGGTGTCATAATTCCACCCCCGGCAATAATTGGAAGCCTGGTTGATGCCGCTGCAATTTGAGCCTGAAGTAAGCTCACAGGCTTGACCGCGGGGCCTGAGTACAACCCCCCTTGTTCGCCAAACCTAATGCTAGGTTCACTACCCGACCACCTTATAGCTGCCGAACGAAGGCTATGGCCAGTCACTATTGCATCAGCTCCCTCGTTTTCCACGACACGGCACAAAGCTGCGGTGTGGAAGTGGTCGGAAGGCAGTTTGATGAGCAGGCTTCGGCTAAATGTCTTACGGAGTGAGCCAACGGCTTTTGCGGCAAAGGTGATCAGGCTGGCGCTGTCTGTAGAGCTCTCGGCTGGCATTAACCCGGTGAGGTTTGCTTCTAGAGCCGTTGCCTCTAATACCTGGTCTAGCGCTGAACCAAGGGAACCCCACTCCTGAGCGGTGCCGCCTGCTACCGAAACTACGATATTGGAAGTACACTGTGCAAGGAACGGCAGTACATTGCAGACAAAGTTGCTAATACCGGGATTAGGCATACCCGTATTATAGAGTAACCCCGCGACCGTTTCGGCGGTTCGGCTGCCAACGGTTCCAATTCGCGCGTCAACGGTGATGGTAGGTGTTACGAAGGCGCCTAGGGCAGTGGCGCTGATCAGATCTGATAAAACCTCTCCCCAGCCAAGGCAGCCTGACGCGCCAATTACAGGCTGGTTGATTGTAAGACCCCCGTTAATTGCTATGGTGCTAAACTTCAATAGTGGTTTCCCAATGGTCGCCGAATTGTTTCATTACATGCTTAACTACCCTGCCAGGAGATACGCAGAGTTGTTGGTACGTGGACGTTGCAGTGCAGTAGTGCATCACTTGGAATTCTACCCAGTTTCGCCATAATTACCAATGAGCAAGTGAACGTCAAGGGAACAACTG
The DNA here is from genome assembly GCA_021777995.1 of bacterium. Taxonomy (GTDB): domain Bacteria; phylum Armatimonadota; class Chthonomonadetes; order Chthonomonadales; family Chthonomonadaceae; genus JAJZFK01. Next base: position 23,850 of record JAJYCW010000055.1, on the reverse strand, counting down.
GCGAAATCTTGATGAGCAAGGGGCAAGAGGTTGCAGGAGTGGTGGGTATGAGACGTACGCCGTTTGTTATGGTTTTGGTGGGCCTGCTGATGTTGCAAGGACGCGGAGCGACTGCCCAAAAGTCCTGGAATTCTCTGGAATCGTGGGCACGCAAGCATGAATCGTACCATAGAGGTCTTCCGGCATCACCCGTCTTCACTGCTCAACAAGTGGCAGCCCAGGTGAGTGCCGCGTCGGGTTTGATGGCGGCCATACAAGACGCATGCCGCGCTGGTGCCGGGGATTATACAATTCCCCCAGGTAACTACCGGTTTAACGGACTGCAGCCAACTATCCTGGCCAATTTGCATCCAGCATCGGGCCGTTTTCGGGTGATCGCCCGAGGGGTTACCTTCTGGTTTGCAAGACCCGGAGCCGACGCTTCCACAACCACGTACGGACTAGAACTCAAAAACTGTGTCAATGTAACCATCAAAGGACTCTCTATTGATTTTGATCCGGTAACGTGGACGCAGGGGCAGATAGTTCACATCAACACAGTCACCCATCAGATGACAGTGGCCATCGATCAGGGTTACCCCCTCACCCTACCAAGCGATGGTGCCGTCATCCAGTTTTTCCATTCCAATGGACGGTATATTCCACGCCTGCCATCGGGACTATTTACCGACGAGCATGCCGAGGTATCAAACCCTTTGCTGCGGCAGGTTGTAGTAACGCTGGGTAAAACTGACTTGAGCGATGACCTCAATCCTGTCAATCACGCAATCTGGAAATACCATGATTTTTTCCATACCGGCGACTGTGTTGTGTTACCCTATAGAACTGCATGGGCGCTAAAACTCGCTGGTTGTGATGCAGTGCATATAGAGCACGTGGGGATTTATGACTCGCCTGGTATGGGCATTTTAGAGGACGGCGGTCCGGGACATAATGTGTATGACCATGTGCGTATTGTGCGCCGACCAGGCACCAACCGTTTGTACGCCTGCTGTGCGGACGGTATTCACAGTCGCCTTACGGAGCACGGACCAACCATTGAGAACTGTGAGATTTCATGCAACGGCGATGACATAGTTAATCTTCATGGTTACTTCGCCCTTGTCGTTCGGCAGGCAGCTCCCGACCGCATTGTAGTTGCATCGTACGCAGGTCAGAGTATTAGACCCGGTGGTACCCTCTCACTGTACAGGTTTCACCGCGCGTCGCGCCTCGCACGAAGGACGGTTGTGTCAACAAGTCTCGATGACCTCCCAGCTGATAACTCTGCTGCCACCGCACTTGCTAAGCGGCTCCATGTCATCCTCCCAAATGGACCCCTGCACATCGTCAGAATAAGCTCGCCTATTGCCTGTAAACCGGGCACTTTAATCAATTCGCATACTAACCAGGCCGCAGGTTTCGTTATCAAGAACTGCTATTTTCATGATTCGCCAGGTAGGTGTCTTCTGCTCAATGGAGCGTGCAACGGAATAGTAACCAACAACGCTTGGAGGAACGTCCAGAACGGGGTATGCCTGCATATGGAGAGCTGGTACTACCTTGAAGGTCCATTCTGCCACGATATAACGCTGGAACATAATCGTTGGGATCATTGTGATATGGGTGCACCGCTACAATGGTCTGGTGTGCGCGGGCTTATTTATGCAGGTATGGTACCGGCCGGAAATTACCTTCGAACTGGGCACCCACTTTTTAATCTTACAATTGTGGGGAATCACATCAATCACTGTGGTGGCGCCGCAATTTGCATCAGTAATGCGCGCGACGTTCAGGTTTCGGACAACCTTATTTCACACCCGTACGTTGCCGCAAGCATGATGAGTAACTGGCAGGCAGCAGATGACTACTACCAGGATACTATTAACGGCAGTATCTACTTCGCCGAATGCAATGGTGTCATTGCGAATAGAAATCGTTTACTTCAACCGCAAGCGAGTTCCGTTTTACCTGTGGTACAAGTAGGGTGCGGCGGACTCAATGTGTTGGTAAATGGAACCAGCCGACGATTTCAGCAGCCCATCACCCGGGATGTCTACAAACTGGTGCTAGAAGATACCGGTGAGGACCTGGTCGCAAGTGGAACAGCAGTGGCACTCCGCCACCACCAGTTTGACAATGAATTTGCCTGGTTAGTTACCCCTGTATCAGGCGGCGCGGTAACGTTTTCCAGCATATCCGCTATCACCGTTTACCTTGCATGTTCGCGAGAGGGCGGTGTTGTTAAGGTATCTGCAGCATCTGGCAGCAGTTCTGCGACGCACAATGGGAGGTGGTACATCACTAAGTGCCGTTCCGGTAAATACCGTATATCTCCTGTTGATTATGCAGATCTTGCGTTGCAGGGAAATACGCGCGGTGACCAGCCTGCCTTAGTGCTGCGCCCTTGGGATGGTGCTACCGCACAGCAATGGTCGTTCACAAAAACGTCGTTAAACGGTGCCTCCAATCGCAGCCACTAACTGTTTGTAGTGGCATCTGGAAGCCCGGCAACCCGTTGAACGGACTTCCAGTGCAGTCGTGGGTACAGGGTTAACCCGTTGTACCAAGCGGCCTTAGTAAATCGTCATATTGCGGTTCGTCATGACCGTTCCAAATATGATCAGGATCAGGATAAAACGAAATCGTGCCCTGTGGATCCTGACTGCGTTCGTTCATACTCATCAGGAGCCAGCCCCCAGGTACTTTAGACCTCCAAACATTCATGTTATAAGTATAACCACGATGATCACCCTTCAACTCGGTTAAATGCTGTACACCCAGAAATTCCCACTTCATTGTTGTCCTCTTCTTTATGTCTAAGTTAAATTCATTTCATGTTGTTGTGTATGCATGTGAGACGATGATGGAGACGGGTTGGTTTTAGAAGTTTTCGCATTAAGCGAATGAATTGGTAACATCTGCCCAATGATAGCGGTGTCTCCCGCAAGTTAACGTTGCTGCAATACGGCTAAAACCACCTGGTCGCGCAAAATTGTGCAGGATAACCGACCACGTCAACCGAATAGGGCTTTAATATATACGGTGACATAATACACTGTTGATCAAAGGAGATGGCCCCTATGGCACTGAGAACTAGTCGACGCGAGGTTGTAGCGGGAGCACTTGGCACGGTGGGACTGGCCGCCGCCGCACATGCCCAGGAGCTTTTGCACCTTGCCACAGATCAGAAAGTGCGCATTGCGTGCATTGGCGTAAACGGTAAGGGAGACAGCGACAGTAATGATGCTGGACGACTTGGCGAGGTCGTAGCTATCTGTGATATTGATGACAACAGTCTTGCTCGCAAAGCGGCCCAGTTTCCTAATGCAAAGAAGTTCCACGACTATAGGCACATGCTCGAACAGATGGAGAGCAGTATTGATGCGGTTACAGTAAGCGTACCAGACCACAACCATGGGCCTGCTGCAGCCATGGCGATGGAAATGGGCAAACACTGCTTCTGTCAAAAACCATTAGCCCACAGTGTCTATGAGGTCCGACGTCTGGAAACGATTGCGCGCGAGAAAAAGGTCGCTACGCAGATGGGTAATCAAGGGACTGCATCCAGCAACCTGCGGAGAGCTGCCGCACAGGTGCGGAAAGGATCCATTGGTAAAGTCATCGAAGTGCACGTATGGACAAACCGGCCCATATGGCCCCAGGGCATTTCCTATCCATCTCCCGCGCCTAAGCCCGCAAACGTCCATTGGCATGACTGGATTGGTCCTGCGCGCTATCGGCCGTACGAACCCGGGCTGCATCCGTTTTCATGGCGCGGCTTTTGGGATTTTGGCTGCGGAGCACTGGGAGACATGGGCTGTCACACCATGAACCTGCCATACATGGCTCTCGATCTGCGCGACCCTGTTCGAGTCCACGCGAAAACCAGTGGAAACAATCATGAAAGCTATCCTAAATCGTCGGTAATACGCTACGACTTTGCACCGAATTCTCAACGAGGCGCGGTTGCGATGTACTGGTATGATGGCGGTCAGCTTCCCTCTGCCGAGCTACTACCTGGCACCAAGTTTTCATCCAGTGGATCGCTAATGATTGGCTCACACGGTGTACTATACTCTCCCGGCGACTATGGTGATACCATTCAGTACATAGGTGGAGTTGACGTTGGTCCAGTGGACTTTCCTGAGTCACCTGGGCATTTCGAGGAGTTTATCCGTGCCTGTCAGGGTGGTGTACCCGCCTATTCCAATTTTCCTAACTATGCTGGCCCGCTTGCCGAGACTGTAGTACTTGGGAACCTGGCCGTTTGGGCGGATGGCAAACCAATTGAGTGGGACTCCAGGCACATGCGTACCCGTAACGCCCCCGAAGTAGAGTCTATCGTTCATCCGCGATTTTATAACGGCTATCATGTATAGTTGCGTACCCATGTTTTTTACGACTAGACGGAAATGGTTGTCGATCCTTGTGGTGCCCCTGCTTGCAGTTCTCTGCACAGGGTGCGCCCGACCGATAAATCGCACTGCGGAGCGCCATATTCGTGAGGCGCTCCCACAATTGCTTGGGTCGGCGCGAAGTTATCAGGTGCGCGTGGACGGCGATCCGTATAACACTGTGCATGGTCGTTTGGCGCGGGTACGGATTGACGCGACCGACCTAATGCTTCCTAGTGGAATGCTGCTATCCTACCTTCACCTTGACTTGCACGGCGTTGTATATGATATGCATCGGCATCAGTTAGTGAGTGTGGCTAGTTCTACCTTTCGCGCAGAAATTGGTCAAGACAGTCTAAACCTTGCTCTCGCAGGTTTATCACCGCCTGGAGAACATATTCGCAGGCTGAATTTAAACCTGTATGCGGGAAATACAGTTAACATTACCGGTCAGCGCGTGGTCCTCGGGGTGGGGGTGCCATTTAGCGTTACTGGTGATATTGCACTCGCATCTAATAACAAGGTGCAGTTTAAGCCAGACACAGCCCGTATCGTGGGGCTTCCTATACCAGAACTGGTCGTCAACTTTTTAGCGCGTCATATCAATTCTGCTGTTGACCTATCGTCACTCAACCTACCGATGGATGTACAGACCGTAATAACATCACCGCGAGTACTCACGCTGGAAGGGCAGGTAGATGTGAGCCGCTGGACTGTAGGGACTGCGTCTAGGTGACCAGTGCCAGCATTCCTGGTGAGTGGGATGAGGTGTTGCAAAGAGTTAGCCGGGCTAAGGGCCATGTGCTTGTCGTAGGTCCAGTGGATTGTGGAAAGACAACATTCACGACTCTTTTGGCGTCTAGCCAGGCGTCGACTGCTGGTTCAGCCGTGGTTATCGATGCTGATTTGGGGCAGACGGAGATTGGCCCGCCGGCCTGCGTGACAGTAGGCTCGTTTTCTTCGGACATGTCAGCCCTATCTCAGGCGTCCGTGTTGCACAGCGCCTTTGTTGGGGCGGTGTCTCCCTCCGGTGTTACCTCAATGCTTATCGGGGCGCTGTGTCAATGCATGGCTGCTACTTCCGACGTAAGGCTTATAGTGGACACCGGCGGCTATGCAATGAGGCAGGATGCCTGGGAGCAGATCATGAGTATTGCCGCAGTAGTACAGCCCTCTGATATAGTACTTTTGCAACGTTCTCATGAGGTGGCGCCACTTGAGCGGATGCTGAGGCTCTTACCGGGTGTAACGCTGCATGTTCCTCCACTTGCTGCCGGCTTACAGATCAAGTCGCGCGAATATCGCAGCCAGCGGCGCAGGATCAAGTTTTCAGCGGCCCTGACACCGTCCTCACTATTAGAGTTCGACTTCTGGTCAACTCCCGTGCTGCCCACATGGCTTGGCACCGGAAAGACACTTCCGACGCACCTTTACAGCTATGTCAAGCAGGTACTGGCTCCCTCCGTAAAGGTGTACCATGCTGAGCAGTGGGGTGATCAACTTGGCCTGCTCGTAAACGTGGAACCAACGCCATCTGCACCGGCGTTGCATGCAATCCGCAGCGCCACCAAAGCCGTTGATGTTCACTGTATACCGGCTCCATCGCTTAAAAACAGGCTTGTAGGACTTGTCGCGCAATCCAAGAGCTTACTTGCCCTGGGGATAGTGGAGAAACTAGACTGCCGTAGGGGGATTGTAGGCATCCGAACACCGATACGTACGCCTTTATCGGTAGCGGCTATTCAGCTGGGTAGGTTAAACATGCGTGCAGATGGAACTGAGATTAAGTAGAGCCAGATAGGAATATTGGTATTATTTGTGGTGTCACTTATATTCTCTCCTGTAGAACGATTACCTCTCGGTTCCGCATAGTCAGACACAGTAACTTCGTGGTGACCAGAATGCAAGGCATTGACGAAGAGCCTAACTCAGAATAGCGAATGTGCACCAACCGTGGCGGAATAGTAGATTGTAGGCTGCAATCAAGCTAAGAGCTGCTATTAGCCCAGCCTCCGCGTGCAAAGCATTTCAGATTGAAGAACTACCTAACTCTCCGTGGGGACCACTTCTGCATTGCTAGCGGTGCAATGCAGTGTACCACCGGCAATTTTATAAGCATGTCCGTTGTCACTGACACAAGTGGAGGTGTACCTAGAAACTGTCTCCAAATCAGTTGTCATGTTACTAAGTCGCGTGTCACAAAAAACGATGCCCCCCAGCATTACTGCTGAGGGACATCGTGATCGGCATATGTTTTGCGGAGTCTGCAGAGTCTTAGTCGCCACCGCCGCCAGCATTTGGGCCCATCATGCCTCGTCCGCCGGGACCCATCATACCGGGACCACCAGGACCCATCATACCGGGACCGCCGGGACCCATCATGCCAGGGCCGCCGGGACCCATCATGCCTGGACCCATACCGGGTCGGCCACCGGCACCGCCATTCGAACCTGCTTCAAAGGTAATGAACTGGTTCTCCGTAAGGAATACAGTAATGTCCACAACTCGATTGGTTCGCGAAAGGATGTTGAACTGAGCATGTCGGGTAAGGTTATACCGTAGTGCTATGGTATCACCTTGCTGCTCGATGCTGTCCGGCCAACCGTACCGCTCGTACACCTGCATGACAGGGGATCCGAGGTTAACGCCGCGGCTAGTGGGGATGCCGTTATCACGGCCGCTCTCGGCTATAAGGATGACTCGCTTGTCCTTGTTGAAGAGAATGGTGCATGCGCGTTGCTGTTTCGGATAGAAATAGACCCACTGAAATCCACCAGACTGAGCGAATGTGGGCTGCTGGTTATTGGGGCCGCTTGTGCCCAGCCCGCTGCCCATACCGGAAAACCGCGATCCCTTTCCGCCTGGGCCCATCATACCTGGTCCACCTGGCATGCCCGACATACTGTTGCCGTATCCGCCCATTCCACCAGGTCCCATCATGCCTGGTCCACCAGGACCCATCATTCCCGGTCCACCCGGGCCCATCATTCCAGGGCCGCCTGGCATTCCCGGCATACTACTACCATAGTTGCCCATACCGGGAGGTCCCCCGGGGCCACCAGGTCCCATCATTCCCGGTCCACCCGGGCCCATCATTCCAGGGCCGCCCGGACCCATCATTCCCGGGCCACCAGGTCCCATCATCCCTGGCGCGCCAGGGCGGCCGTAGCCTCCCCCTTTGCCAGGTCCACCAAAGGTACCGGTGTTTTGGCCTGCGGAGTTTCCAACGCCGGTTACTGCGCCGGTATTTTGTCCGAGGTTATTGTATGCATACTGCAGTACTGGCATCTCCCCAGCTCGATAAATACGAAAGGGCTCTCCGTAACGATTTAGAACAGTGCGATAGGTATCCAGCACTCTTATTCCAAGTAGGCTCTTTTCGATGGGGCTTACGTACCGATGCGATTCATACTTACCGTGGGGCCTCGCGGCCGCAGCCGGCCCCGCACAAGCTGCCAACATCAGCACGGCTGAGGCGGCACTCCCGAATATGAGCGTTCCGTTCTGCATGTCTATCTCCTAACACGATGACTACGCTGGGCAGGCACCGAACAAGAATTTTAGCCGTTGTTTGCGCTGTACTGGGGTTTCTGAGTTTCTACAACTCCAAGAACGATACCTACTACGTGGTTATCACTCAACTGAAAGGCGATGCGATTATGCAGTCCGTATTCCAATTGGACGTATGACCCATTGTTGGTTCCGCTGTTACTCCACCCGTACCGCTTGACAACCGTGCCCAAGGTGGAACCGAACGTGATACCCTCCGCAGTTCGCGGATTTACCATGTGCGGTTGAGGTTTGTCACCGTACGCCTGAATCTGGATAACCCGACCTTGCTGGTTGAAGAGGAACGAATAGTGAATTCCCTGCTGTGGGAAGTTGTACCACCAGGTAGTAAGGTTAGGAGCTTCCTCAGTGTTAAGCATTCCGCCCATACCGGAATATCCACCGCGGCCACCCATCATTCCGGGGCCACCAGGTCCCATCATACCTGGACCACCAGGTCCCATCATGCCTGGACCACCGGGACCCATCATGCCTGGACCACCTTTACCATACATACCCGGAGCACCTGTCATCCCGGGAGGGCCCATCATGCCCGGTGCGCCGGTCATTCCAGCGCCGGGGCCCATCATTCCGGGCATACCCGGCATACCCTTACCATATCCACCAGGCATCCCCGGCATTCCAGGCATTCCTGGCAGGCCGGGCAGGCTTCCGGTACGGCGGCCATTGGTTGATCCGCTTTGCGAAACTGGTGGGGCAGGAATAGCAGAAGCATTGGGTATGCCTGGCTGTATTATGTTGGGCTGCCCAAACTTTTTAAGAACTGTACGGAAGGTAGAAAGGAGCGGCACTCCAAGCAGCCCTACTTCCGGTCTTTTGGTTGGTGACTGCGCCAAAGCCGAGGGCGTGGCAGCCGAAATACAGACTGCCAGCATGGCGCCACTTGCCCAAAATGAACGTCTACGCATTGTCAATCTCGCCTCCTAAGAGTGATTGCTCCTGAAAATGTACCTGGAAGCTGCGAGCTGTCACAGGCTGACCGGTATATTATACGCCAAAGACCGCGAAATCCCTTCTCGAATTACGTGACCACGTCATGTAAAACCTGGTATAGACCCCTGTTAGAGTATGGCGTAATCACAACCAGAACCATCGTTGGTGCTGGCCCCAATAGCAAGGTACTTTGAACCTGCAACATCCGTGAACGCGCCTTAGCTACGCAATTCCCTACATCAAGACAACAGCTGCGCTTGATCGTCTGATTGCGTTCAATCAAATCACGACCGAAGGCGTATATGCCGGTATTTAGTAGCAGGTGATTATCAGAAGGTTCACCGCAGAGCGGGCCTCGCATCACGCAACGCCTGATATGCAGCTAGCTCAAGGTTTATGAGTGAAATAAGCGGTGCGGCCGGCAGCGGAACGCGTGTTTGGATGGTGGTGTTCATCGCCACTTGTAACCGCTTTGCGCTACGTGGAAGGTAGTGCTGCAATTTGACAATCTCCTTCCATGCGTTGATGCTATAGGTCTCAGTATGTGCACCCACGGGCGGAATGGCCAGGTCAGCTAGTACTGTCGACGACTTGAGCGCTACACTAACATAGTATTTGACGCGCTTATCATAGGCAGCTGGCGTCTCTTTGGGCCGAATGTTTACGACGGCTGCCAGAAACTGGTTCACGGATTCACCTGGTGTGCGTTGCCCCGGGCCGTCCAATAGCACCAGACGCATGGAATCCACCACGGCAGCACGGCGGTTAATGTCACGTTGCGCGGAAGCGGTACTCTCGCTTAGGCATGCCATGCAACTGCAAGTACTTAGTAAGATAACTGTGACTAATGTGTTTGATAGTCTCACAAGTAGATTATCCCTTTTTTGCGAATTATACCTGCGCCATTGATTGCCGGACGTTAGCTTGCCACGTATTAGAGGGTACAATTACTCCGTGCTGCGTCGGTGCAGCAATCAATTTCAGTTTAAGAGGTATCGTTGTATGTCCACCACTGCACCTCCCGCGGCCGACGGTCTCCGTGATGTCGTTATTGGTCCCTCCGAGATCTGCGACGTTCAGGCATCCGGGCGGCTCTTTTATAGAGGATATGATATTCACGATTTGGCAAGCCACTCTACTTTCGAGGAGGTGGTCTACCTTTTACTGTACGGAAATTTGCCCTCGGCTGCTCAGCTTTCCGAATTTAATGCTCGACTGGCGCGCGAACGGACCCTTTCTCCAGAGGTAATAGCACTACTGCGGGGGGTTCCTGCAGCGGCTCAATCGATGGATGCACTGCGGACTGCCGTTTCCTCGTTGGGTATGTGGGATCCCGATGCCGGTAATCAGTCGCACGAAGCCAATCTTCGAAAATCCGAACGCCTCATCGCAAAGATGCCAACGCTTGTTGCAGCGATAGAGCGCATTCGGGATGGCAACGAACCCGTTGCCCCTAGAACTGACCTTAATCTCGCCGGTAACTTCTTGTACATGCTTCGTGGTACCGAACCGGACCCACTCTACGCCCGAACGTTGGATATTGATTTCATCCTGCATGCTGATCATGAGATCAATGCATCCACGTTTGCTACGCGGGTTACTGTCGCGACCGGCGCTGATTTATATTCCGGTGCTGTAAGCGGGATTGGTACCCTCTCTGGACCCAAGCACGGCGGTGCCGCCGAGGAGACAATGGAAATGCTTCTTTCCATTGCGTCGCTTGAGGGTGTGAATGAGTATGTCACCTCGCGGTTGACAGGTGAAAAGAGAGTTGCCATCCCTGGCTTCGGCCATGCAGTTTACCGCGCACCGGATCCTCGTGCTGCGCACCTTCGTGAGATGAGCAGAAGGCTTGGCGAACTTCACGGCGATACTCGCTGGTTCCAGATGACGACTGCCATTGAAAAGAAAGTGGATGAACTCAGCAACACGCCAGAAAGGCTGGCTGCGGGCAAGCAGCCAATATACGCTAACGTGGACTGCTTCTCTGCATCCTGCTACTACGAGATGAACCTGTCGACACGCCTGTTTACGCCCTTGTTTGCCATTAGCCGCATTAGCGGTTGGTGCGCTCACATGATGGAACAGATCACATTTAAGCGCATTATACGACCTCGCGCAGAGTATGTAGGTCCTCGCGAACAGACCTATACACCAATAGATAAGCGATAGTTGTCACTAACTAGTTGAAAAGTTAGTGGAATGGAACGGGGAGGTTATGGTACATGAGTCCATAACCTCCCCTCTGTTTTTAATACCTGTTTTCATTCTCTCTGCAGTCAGCATCCTGCCGCGTGGCCCTAAAGTGCTGCCTCTGCGGAACCACATCTGGGTGTGCGGTTCCCGGAAATAACAGTCATTCAACACGTGTATCCCTCGCCTGATATCTCATAACTGTCGTCCACCCACGATTGCCATTTCTGAGTTCACTCATAATTATTGCAGTGAATATAGTTGATGCCACGCAGTGCGCGGGTAAAAGCCATCGCGCCCGTTTGAAAGCTGGCGAAGTAAATGAAAGGGGTGTACTCAGAAACTGAGTACACCCCTATTGTTTGATCGGCCTGACCGAACTTTTACGCTGGTTCTGGACGCAGGCGAGTATGAATGCGGGGCGGCTCTGGGCCCGCAACAGACACCGGTGTACCTGTTGTGGGAGGCGGAGTGTTCATCCCGTTTCGGATATCCTCTGCACTAATTGTGCCGTCCATAAGGCCCATAAACTCATCTCTAGTAAGGGTCTCTTTCTCCAGCAAAATTTCGGCAATCTCGTCCATCTTAACTCGATACTCGGTGATGATATCCCGCGCTCTAGAATAACCCTGATCAATAAACGCACGAACTTCCTCGTCAATGGCGCGAGCCACATCCTCGCTGTAGTCACGATCCTCCATCAGGTCACGCCCAAGGAACGGATTGCCATGACGCCTGCCCAATCTTACCATGCCCAGGCGCTCACTCATTCCATATTCGCATACCATACCACGAGCAAGATCGGTGGCTTCATTCAAATCCTGAGAGGCACCGGTCGTGATGTCGTTAAACACCAGTTCTTCGGCGACGCGACCACCCAGCGAACAGGTGATATCATCGAGCATATCCTGTTTGCTGCGAAGTCCCTCCTCTTTCGGCAGAAACCAGGTAGCCCCGGCGCTGGTTCCGCGAGGAACGATGGTGATCTTATAGACCTGATTCGCTTTGGGCAGTCTTGCAGCAACTATAGCATGGCCGAGTTCGTGATAGGCCACAATCTCCAGTTGCTTTTTCGAATTCATACGTGTCTTACGTTCCGGACCCATGAGAACTCTGTCACGTGCCTCGTCAAATTCCAACATGGATATTTTGTCTTTGTCACGCCGAGCGGCAAGAATAGCTGCCTCGTTTACAACGTTCATGATGTCAGCACCAGTGAAGCCCGGTGTCAACTTTGCCAGTGTCTCAACGTTGACATCGTTCTCCATTGGTTTACCGCGAAGGTGAACCTGGAAGATGGCTTTGCGACCTACTACGTCAGGCGCGTCGACCACTACTCGTCTGTCGAATCGTCCGGGGCGGAGCAGCGCTGGATCAAGGACGTCGGGACGGTTCGTCGCCGCGATCATGATGACACCCGAGTTAGGATCAAAACCATCCATCTCAACAAGCAGCTGATTAAGGGTCTGCTCGCGCTCATCGTGTCCGCCGCCCAACCCGGCGCCGCGCTGTCGGCCAACCGCATCAATTTCGTCGATAAATATGAGCGCGGGACGGTTGGCCTTGGCAGTTTCAAATAGATCCCTAACCCTGCTCGCTCCAACTCCCACGAACATCTCCACAAAATCTGAACCAGAGATATGGAAGAACGGCACACCTGCTTCGCCAGCAACGGCACGTGCAAGCATTGTTTTGCCACACCCTGGAGGTCCTAGCAGAAGAACGCCCTTGGGTATTTTGGCGCCGAGAGCCATAAACTTTTTGGCGTTTTTCAGGAATTCAACAATTTCTGCGAGTTCCTGCTTGGCCTCGTCTACGCCAGCCACTTCTTCAAAAGTAATTTTAGGAACCGAATCGGTTAGGCGCTTTGCTCTAGCACGTCCAAAGTTCATTGCCTGATTGCCGCCATTTTGAGCTTGACGGATAAAGAGGAAGTAGAACATTACAAAGATCGCGAGCGGAAAGAGCAGAACAGAGAGAATGGTCTGGGCAAATTCGCCAAGCCAAGGGCGAGTGAAGCTATAGGTTACACCATTTTGCTGCATTGCATTGTAAAGTTCGTTGCGGGTCTGTGCAGCGTCCGGAAGGATGATATTTTGGTCTACAGGATGCCCTGGGACGGTTGGCGTGCGGAACGTAACCTGCATATCATTACCGCTTTTATCGATGACTACGCTCTTGATGTTCTGAGCATCGCTGGTAACATATCCGCGGAATTGCGAATACGCCATGTTAGGAGAGCCACCATCGAATGCCGAGAAAATGCCCGGTCTAAAAATAACCGCTAAAACGAGACCAACTACCAGAATAGCCAAAACTAACCGGATGACACTTGTGCCTGTCTTCAAAGCAACCTCCTGCGGTGCCACCAACCATGCGATTGGCAGCTAACCTGCAAACGCAGAGAGTATAGAGTATATCACAAACCTTTCGGAACTACAACTACGCCAATGTACTGCCCAGCGTTGGTGATATGCTGTGAGTCTAACGGTAAACACTCTGCAGAGTGAGCAAACGTTCCCACAACGAGTATTGTTCCATCGGCTGTTGTTATTATTGGTACATTAGAGCGTACAGCAGGTGGAATTCCCGCTAGCCGCAAGATTTCTTTTACACGCTTCATTCCTCGCATGCCAAAACAGCTTATCTTATCACCTTGGATGCCAGAACGCACGAGTAAATGTCCTTGGACAAGACTCTTAGGCACCGCGAGCATTTTTACTGGTTGAACCGGACCAATCACATCTAATAAAGACGAATAAAGAGCCCACGTTGTCTCCGCAGCGGCAGTAATAACTGCGTAGCCACCTGGAAGGTTCGTGGTGCCTGGAACGCTGACGACCCGCTGCCACCCCGCCACATCAGCTACATTAGACTCGACTACCTTAGGCATTACACAGACGCCATTTGGCGTAACCACAATGCGCAGCGGAATTCTACCACTACGTGCTGGTAAATCTGCTCCAAAAGGGACTCTAAGTTCCGCAGCTCTAAGTGCGCCATCCACTGTGGCAAAAGGAACGTCTATCAACGAGCCTGCAAGGTGTTCCACAGCTAGCCGTAACATGCGCCTTTGAATTGCACGCGGATGTGCAAGCAGTGCTGCAGAATTCATCAAGACGTGGTTGCCATGAAGCTCTGCGCATTGAGCGAACATATCACGAGCTAGGGAGGACACAAACTCGTCCTCTGCTTGCAGGACATCTGCAAATCGCAATAGGGCATCATCGACACCTGCATTGTAGTACGCCCTCATAGTAGGTAGCAGTTCCGTTCGAATCCGATTCCGGGAATAGTGCGGATCCAGGTTACTGGCATCGCACCGTGGCACAGCACCAAGCTCATTACAAATCTGCAAGGTTTGAAGCCGGGTAAAGCCGAGCATTGGTCGCACAATAGGGGGGCTAAGTGGCTGCATGGCGACTGCGCCCGTAAGGCCGCAGCCGCGCATGAGGTTGAACAACAGGGTCTCCACACGATCATCCCGTGTATGTGCCAGCGCAATAGCGGTTGCTCCTAACTTTTGCATTACCCCTCGAAGTACCCGGTGCCGCTCCACTCGTGCTGCTTCCTGTGTGCCAACGTGCATCGTCTTTTTAATCTCGGGAATGCTTACTCGGTGTTCTTCGAATTCTACGTCAACCCTGGAGCAGAGGTCGCGGCAGAAATCTGCATCCATGTCCGCCTCAACACCGCGTATACCGTGATGAACATGTACGGCAAAAATGTTAAGGTTACAGGAATCTCGCAGAGCTGCCAACAGCAACAGCATAGCAGTGGAATCCTGGCCCCCGGAAATGCCGAGGACTAGCGAGTCACCCTCTGACCACAGCTTTTGCGTCTCAGCAGCAGCCCGCACAATGGATTTATAGTGCGACAAACGTGTCGCATCAGGTTCGAAGAACGTCATATGAAATAGATAGCCTGCGGTATTTTGCCTGAAACCGTCCGACTCCTAAGAAACATGTGAAAGCGCAGGTTTCAGTAGTGTGCCGAGTTCCATGCCCGGGCCGCAACAGGGTTCCTGTATCCGCCAGAGGACCAGAGACCCGTACAAACTTGCGTCGGCGTTGTTGAATTCTATGCCAAATGTGGTAATTAGGGAAATACCTGTTGATTCAGCATTCACATTATGCAACAGACGTTTCACTTGTGCAATTTGCCTTAAAGTCAACGACAAGTGGATAACTTCCAGAGCGCCCCCAGACGGAACCTAAAAGGGAGTATAAGAATGGCCAGCGTAATATGAGCGAACTGCCCGCGCAACCTTATGAAAATGCCACAACCAGTGCGACGTATGCGGCGACAATCACGGAAGTAACTGGGACGACTGAACTCTCGCCTCAAGAGCGCGAATTAGATTTATATGAACGCATTCAACAGGCCCGAAATCCAAGCCTAAGGACCTACATCTCTCGCGCAGCATGGGTACTGACAGCGATAGTAGTAGGCGTGCTCGGATCGCTGCTTAACCCGATACTCTGCGTGCTCGCGGTCTCCTGGGCATGTAAGACTATGTTCTATTATACGGATGTTTTGAAGGGGTTTGACGCGATCGCAGGACTAAACATTGCAGATGTTCCAATACTGCTCCTACTTGTAGATAGTGCGGATCCACTTGTAGTAGCCGTGGCGAAGCGTCATCTTGCGCGCCTCTTACCTCACGTTTCTATGGATGACCCGGTACTTGAGCAGTTGTCTCCTTCTCGAATAGCACGTCTGCAGAAAAGTAGAGTCTTGCCTTTCGGTCTCGACATGCAGTGCGATCGTGCCTTAAGCGAGTGTTTACGAGAGTTAGGGGCTCAGCGTCAGCTACGGCATCCGTCAAACATTCTGGATTCGGTAAAGTCATACATATTTCCCAAAGAGCGTGCAAAGGCCGCAGCACTGAAGGAGGAGAAGCGCGGCCGCGCTCGAGATGCGTACAACCGAGCACTCCACAATCCTGCACCTGTGCCTGCACCGCAGATGTATTCAACCCATACTGAAGCTGATGTACCCTCTTGCGGCACAGCAGCAAGCCCTACTGTGAGGAAGAGCTATTTTATTGCGGCATCACTCGTGTTTGTGCCCTACGGCATAATAAGCGCCATTTGGGTCGAGCGTTCAGTACCTTGGGCGGTACCACTCTACCTACTTGTTGCCGCCATTCCGCTGGTGCTGGCAAGGTATACATTGTGGGCGGGCCGTTCAACTCATGTGCTAAGGATGTGCCGGATGCGCGACTGCGATCGAATTGGGGACCTCATCGATATCCTGCGGTGGCCCGACGAAAACATCTTGCGCATGGTTACCAGTGCATTAATTCGCCTGCTTCCGCTGTGCAATGCGGACCAATTAGAAGCCATCACGAGGGAACAGTGGTGGTTAATCTACAACCGTGTCCGACGCCTTCTCCCTTTAACTAGATATGATCTAACAGTGCCTGAGGGGCCTTGCACTTGCGAGGGCGATGGGTTTTCACTAGTTTCGGACTCTACGAAGTTTATCATTACCGTTCTTCATTGCGTAGAAAAGGCGCTGGATTCATCGGCGCTGTTGCTAGTTAAGGATGTTGCGAATATGAAGCCAACGAGCGATGCTCAATTCTACCTGCAGGCCGTAGCGGAACATTGCCTGGAGCAGCTTAACAGCGCGCTTGAGGCGGCAGAAGTGCAGGGCACCCTCCTACGTGCGTCTGGGCATACTGCACAACTGGACGACAACCTGCTCCACCCGCTGCATTAATTACTATCTTCGTAGCAACTAGATCCATCACTTCCGGCTTTTGCGTAAATAATTAGCCTGTGGTGTGTAACGATTGCCGGTCACAAATATGAGTACGTGTTTTTGCACCTATTCTGGCTTGTGTGGGATATCGTATGTTTGGTCCAACACGAGGCCGGCAGCTTGTTTTTTTGTATCGATACCCCACCTGTTGCAAAGTGAGCTTGTGATGGCGCTCCACTTTTACCAACGTTCCATTGGTGTGTAATGGGCTCTGTACTTTGAAGCAATTCTCTCGTTGCACCGGTAAATGCCCTATGGCCTAGATCACACGACTAGGATTTTAGTTGGGTCGTTTTTGATCTGAACCGAAGCGACCGATTCCGGCTCTAGATTCATATAAGAAATCTCTGTGAGGTCCACGATGAGTGATAAACAGCTGATAAAACGGGTGGTATCTGGCGACCGCAGGGCTGCTCAAAAACTCATCGAAACGACGTATCCTGCAGTTTATCGTATGGTTCTGCACCTAACCGCCAGGCGTGAAGCTGCGGAAGATCTCACACAGCAATCGTTTAGCCGTGCCTGGCAGGCACTGCCTGAATTCCGCGCCGAGTCTTCATTCTTGACCTGGATGCGACGCATAGCCTATAGGGAATACCTTCACTGGCGGCGCGATGTACCACTGGAACTGCCAATACACGATACAGTTCCCGCACCCGGAAATGATGATGAAGCTACAGAGCGCGTGGTGCTGGAATCTGCAATTGCCAAGCTGCCGGAAGACCTGCGTGTTACGTTCCTGCTAGTCGTTGTGGAAGAGTTCTCGGTTAAAGAGACCGCAGGTGCGCTTGATATACCAGAGGGCACTGTAAAGTCCCGATTGTTTACTGCAAGGGCCAGACTTCGGTCTATTTTAGAACCGAACTGGAGCATTCAACAAAACGAAGTCAATCCTCTACTTGCGAAAGAGAACCAGCAATGAGCGTTTCGTGGAAAACAAAGGATTTGTGGTACACCGAGATTATTCAGCGCGGTGTAGCAAGTATGCAATCTGACCTTCCTGCTCGCTCGTCTATGGTGCGAGCTGTTGAAGGGTGTTGTGCTATCTACCCTGTAACAGGGCAACACCGGCGCCTTATATTAGCTGCCCGGGGTCGATATGCGGCAGTTGGCAGTGTGGTGCTATTCACCGTCGCCCATCTGGTTTGGGCAAATGCGCCATTACCTCCGCCTCGCCCGCCTGTAGTGGATGTGCCCTCGTCGCCGTTTGCAGAATGGCTCAAGGCAGATGCATCGATTGTTGTTCCACCATCCTGCACACTCTGGTCATTAACGGGTTTTGGTTACCAGCGAGGTGTGAGTATTGGCGATGCGATGAAGCAAAATGAATCACTGCATATCAATCATCCGGATACCACCCAAACGGCCAGGCAGATTAATAGGTTTGTAGCAGCCAACCACCGATTCTACCAGTTGATGGATCATAGTCTACTTCAGCCATGGCGGCAGGTTTTACCTGGAACCGTGGAAGTACAATCAGAATCCCATCCCTTGTGGGTTGTTTACGACCAATTCGTAGATCCACACCTAACTGAAGTTCAGGTGCCTTTTGCAAAATCGTTAACACCAAGTCCGGTGTTTGGCCGCACACTTACGGGGGGGTCGAGACTGGATCCGCAGACCGAAAATGGTGTAGTCATGCCGGTACTGGATACTGCACTTTGGGCCAGGGCGTACGCGGCCGTTTTGAAACGACGATACAATGCGGCCGCATGGTACTCGGTGCAGCGGATACGTCTCACTGCTGATTGGCTGAGAACCCCCCAAATTGGAATTGAAAATCTTGGTTTATATTCCGTAATTCCTGCTCTACAAGACCTGGACGTGATCGCCCCGAAGGTGAGCGCTAATGAGGCACAACTCGTATCAAAAAACCTTGCCGAAATTGATAGCTCTATTCCATCTATGAAAGCACTAATGGAAGGTGACATGGTCAATAACCGCTGGAGGCTGCAGCAATATCTTGCCCACAACACATTGACACCCATGAATATATGGGCAGCGATGCACGCGGAGAGTTTCATCTCGAGTTTCATCTCTCCGAACCCTCTTCACGAAAGCATCAGCTCATTAATTGTAAAGCCAATTATGGATCCCCTGGTATTGAGCAAGCGTCGGATCCTTGCCGATTACGACTACAACCTTACCGCACTTCAGCGCTATGACGGGCCATTGGACTTTCGTTTAAATCCTCAGGGTGTTTTGGTGCGAAGTGGTAAACCCAATTTCCGCCGCACGGACCCAATTGCCTTATTGGCTTACGATCCTTACAGTGGTGCACTTTTGCAGCAGGAGGTGGATAGTTTTCATAGGTGGATGGGCTATTATGCGTTGGTATTTGCTGTAAATGCTTACTCCGGAGCGAATGGCCACTTACCCCAAACACTCACGGAACTGTGCCCACGCTTTTTAACCGGAACGTTTAAGAACGGCTTATACTATCTTGACCCCAAAAGTGTGCCCGTGTTTTATCGCTTGGCACCAGGACGTAGGCATGCATACGACGTTAACTCGCGCACCAAAATTCCAAGGAACAGCGACAAGGCTACTAAACTAGTTTCGCGAGGTTCACGAGCCTCTTACACGCGCAACTCACAGAGAAACACGGATGGTAATTCACGATGAGCTTCAAGAACGAGCATACCGAATTGCAGGGCGATTTTAAGCAAATAATTGCGGATGACGCGGCCGAAATACCCAGGGTGCCGGTGCAAAAGCGTGCTTCGGCTGCCGATTTGCTAGCGTCGGAGTTGCAATCCGTGCAACCGCTCACTGGCGGTAACACGCTGCACGTGTTGTTTCAAATATCGGCAGCTTATTGCTTGTTCTTGGCGATATACACCGAGCCAGTGAATAACTTGCAATTAACAGTGCCATTGGTTGCGTTGATTCTAATGGAATATCGCTGGGCCCGAACCTGCGCTCACGCACGCATCGCAGAACAGGTGTTTTTAAGTGCACATATTGGCTATGACCATCTTAACACACTGGCTGAGTTAGCCCATTGGCCAGGACGCAACCTGCGACTTCAGGCGAGATACCATATACTCCGACTTGTGAGGGATATAGCTCCGGGTGACCACGACGATGCAATTGACGAGCTGCATAGCCCTATGCTAGCCAGTCTTCTGACACCGAAGAACGCGTGGCAGTTTCCAGCCCTGGTAGTCGCGTTGCTTGAGATGTACACGAGAACCGGAGACACTACTGCGCTGCCCTACCTGCGTAATCTCACTCGTTTCAACGTGCGCCCGTCGGTACGGAGAGCCACAAGGATGTGTCTCCAACAGTTAACCTCCCCTGCTAAGAGCACCGACATCCGAAGTGCACCACGTCAGGATGGTGCCGCCACAGAAACTAGAATAGTAGAGAGTGCAGAGGAAGCCGAACAAGAAGCTGTTGCAGTGCGGCCGGACAATATCGGCATGCGCGGGAGTATATTCTTCGCGTCTCTTGTAACCTTTGTGCCGTTCGGGCTGTATAGCGCAGTCAAGTTTGGTTTAAGTGCGAACTGGCTGGCAGCACTACTATCGGTTGCAGTTGCGTTGTTACCATCGGTGTTGTATCGGCTTACGATGCGTCCGGGAGATGTACGGCGCATCAAGGCGGTAGCTGCGCGAGAGAAGATTGAGGACGTAGGGCAGCTTGTCGACGCAATTACCTGGCCCGACGTCTACTGCCGCAATGTAGCAGTGAACGCTCTGGTGAAACTGCTGCCACAGTTAAAAATGGAAGACCAACGATACCTAAGTCGTCAGCAACTAACAGAACTACTTCGATTTCTGAAACCTCAATACACGCTGAAGCATGAAAAGCTGGTCATTTCTATTCTGAAGGCGCTCGAACAGATAGGTGATGAGAGCGCAATTCTGTCTGTTCAGCAGCTAGCGGCTTGCCAGCCAGCTAATGCGGCCCAAGCGCGAGTGCGTGATGCGGCGCAGCACTGCCTGATGTTTCTACCACAGGTAGCCGCTGCGAAAACTGCCAGCCAGACGCTACTCAGAATGGCCCAGCCAGAGGCCGTTGACGCTGGCGACCTTTTGCGTTCACCAGACGCGATGCAAACCGCGCAAATTGAACAGCTTGTTCGACCAGCGGATCAGTAGAGTCATTTGCGCTAACACCATGCCGACCGATTATTACAGTGTGAATTGCTGTCAATCTTACTTAATTTAGGAATTGGTTTCTAACTATGCTCTAGTTTTCATAAATCAAGTGTAAAATATTGATATTAATCATCTGTTGCGCCCGGACCATTTGAAATTGAGCGCAACATTGGTATGCTTGTTGATTAAGTTTTGAACGTCGCATTAAACTTGACCCTTCACTTTTGCGGAGATGGCCTGTTACATGGATTCTACCGACGAGATCAATAAGCTTACGCGTGAGCTCTTTAGGGAACGCGCACTACGCAAAGCTCTCATGGAACTTGTTCCCTACGCGGTGGTAACGGCTACTGCAGACTATGGTTTGCACATTGAAAACAGCAGGGCCGAGCAGATGCTATCCCGAATGTCCCCTACTACCGGGGATTCACGCTCGTATCAGGTGGTGGATGGAGCGGGGAACCCACTTCCGCTGGCGGATTGGCCGATTTATCGGGCAATCAAAACTGGTGAGCCGATCTACAACTGCGTTGTGAATGTGATTGACACCAATGGAAGTAGTTTATATCAACATGTAAACGTGGTTCCTGTTTTAGATGAACAGAACAATGTGTTCGCCTCTTTAGCTCTGTTCTTGGACAACGAGGTGGCGGAAAAGTACCGCCTCGCAGATATCCTGCAATCATTTCAGGATTGTGTTATCAGCCTTGACAACACAGAAACCATCATGTACAT
>JAJYCW010000055.1:0-2158 GCA_021777995.1 bacterium | reverse complement strand
TACATGAATGGTCATGCAGAGCAACTCCTCAACTTAAGCAGTGCAGATGTGGTTGGTAAGAAGCTGTATGATGTCTTTCTAGGTGTAGAGCGATCACCGTTCATGCATCATTATGGACGCGCTAAAGCGACCGGTACCACGGTTCGATTTGATAACTGGTCTGATATACTGGGTCGATGGATGCGGGTGGCGATCCATCCGTCCAGCGACCGTATTACGGTGACCTTTAATGATGATACTGAACGAAAAAACCTTGAACTTCAGGTGCACCGTAACGAGCAGCAACTGTATACAACTCTGCAGTCTATAGGCGACGCCGTTATCGTTACGGATAACGAGGGCCGGCTTACGTTAATCAACCCTGTTGCGGAACAGCTTACAGGTTGGAGTGCAGCGGAAGCAATTGGCGCAGATTACCACGAGGTTTTTAACATCATTAGTGAGGTAACGCGCACGCCTGCTCCCCATCCACTAGATCGCGTATTAACCGAGGGGATAACAATGGGACTGGCAAACCATACACTCCTGGTTTCAAAATCCGGGCGCGAATTTCCCATTGACGACAGTGCAGCCGCAATACGTAACGAGAGCGGCGACGTAATAGGTGCAGTGCTGGTTTTTAGGGATATGACCATTCGTAGGCAAAATGAGGCGCGAGCACTGCAGAACCAGAAAATGGAGTCGGTGGGGAAGCTTGCAGGCGGAATTGCGCACGATTTCAATAACTTACTTACGGCGATAATGGGCTATACAGAGCTGGCGATGGAGGAAGTAAGTGACAATGTGGTGGCACAGAAGCACCTGGATCGCGCATTGGGCGCCGCGGACCGTGCAGGTGCCCTTACCGCTCGCCTGCTGGCTTTCGCGAGACAAAGCACCATTTCGGTGAGGCATGTTAACCTCAACACGGTCATACAAGACACAATCGATATGCTGAGGAGGCTGATAGGCGAACACATACAGCTCGTCACGAATCTGGACCCCGCTGTCACTATGGTTTTAGGTGACAGCACGCAGTTAACGCAAATCCTTGTCAACCTCGCAATTAATGCTCGTGACGCAATGCCCAATGGTGGCACGATCTTTATTTCTACTCGTGTCATGGATCATCCGCTTGATGCCGACTATGCGGCGGGCGATTCCAATAACCGGTGGGTGGAGCTAGTCGTTCAGGATACCGGGCCAGGGCTGAGCCCGGATGCCGTGGATCACCTATTTGAACCGTTTTACACTACGAAAATGGTGGGGGAGGGTACAGGACTGGGGCTGGCAACATGTTATGGTTTGATCAAGCAGATGGGTGGCCAAATTCGTTACGAACAGGGCGACAAACGTGGAGCGACATTCCGCGTCCAACTTCCAATGGCTTCGGAAACCTCTCCTACTGAGGGAACGGCGCAGGTGAAATCACCACAACCCGGATCAGAAACTATTATGGTCGTTGAGGATGAGCCACTGGTACGAGACCTGGCAGTCCGGGCGCTGAGAGCAAGGGGCTACCGGGTAATCGACGCGGGGAACGGCAAGGAGGCCGTAGAACGGTACCTTCAGCACACGGGCAAAATCGCGCTCGTGGTTACGGATATGGTCATGCCGGAGATGGGCGGTCGTGACCTTATTGCGACGCTTTTGCGGTTAGATCCCAAATTACGAATCCTCATTACTACTGGATATAACGCAGACGGCAACGACAGCATTCTGGAGGGCATTCCAACCCTGTTAAAACCTTACCTGCCAAGCGACCTTACAGCCATGATTAGATCCATGCTCGACAGATCGATAAATGAAGCCTAGGGCCAGAGTCCGGCTCCAAGCAAACCCGCGGTCTCCTCAAGCCCAGTCATCAGGTTCATATTCTGAACAGCTTGGCCCGCTGCGCCCTTAGTAAGATTATCAATGGCGGAAACGATAGTTACCCTTGAAGTACGGGGATCAACGCTTAAGCCAATATGACAAGCGTTTGTTCCAAGCACGTGCTTGGTTGCAGGCAGCCCTTCCGACCTTACTACTACAAACGGATCGTCCGCATATTCGTCAGTATAGAGCTTAATCAGGTCATTGGTACCCAGCGGTTTGACAAGCTTACCGTAACACGTAGCAAGGATGCCACGGCTCATAGGGATGAGATGAGGGGTAAAGGTAAGCGTGACATCCTCAT
>JAJYCW010000170.1 GCA_021777995.1 bacterium | reverse complement strand
GAGATTAATGAGCAGGGAACCACGGTTCTGCTTGTCGAACAGAATGCACATCAGGCTCTACGGGTCGCGCATCGTGGATATGTACTTGAAACTGGAAATGTCACGATGGAGGATACCGCTGCTAATCTTATAAACGACGATGGCGTGCGGCGCGCATACCTGGGCGAGTAAAATGAACGATACGCTTGAATACAGCGTTTTGGCCCTGGGACTGCTTATGGTGCTGCACATCGGGCTGCTGCATTCGGTGGAGCGCAAAGCCTACGACAGTGTACACGCCCAATTTGGGACGAATAGCATCGTTCAGGTGTTGATGGTACCTGCAGGAGTTTTTGGCCTGGAGGCGAACCATTGGAGAGATATCACGATTAGTGTTAAGAATGCAGAACTCAACAATTTACCGCTCTCTCTGCATCCTCATAGCTCGTGGCGCGGGGAAATTGATCAGCTTAAACTTCGCATTCGGCACCTTGACCTTAGCGGTATCTCGGTAGACCGCATGGATGCGAGAATACCCGCGGTGACATATGATGCCGGAACCGCAGTTACCAGAGGTCAATTGCAGCTACGCTCAGCAGGCGATGGTACCGCAAGCATCTGGGTGGGCAGTATTGGTTTACAGGAGTTTATAGCGCGGAAATACGCTCGCCTACTTAGATCTGTGCGTGTTCGTATCACAGATGGACATGTGTACATAGCCGCCCAGTTGAACCTACTAGGTTCGTGGTTTCCATTCAAGGGGCGCTTTGCCCTTCGTGTTCAAGGTAACCGCTATGTCTACTTGGCGCATCCAGTTGTGAGTTTGAACCATCAGCCTGCTACTACGGGGCTCTCCAAAGCAGTGGCACAGCAGGTTAATCCTGTGCTGGATACTGTAACCGATTTAGGACTTCAAGGGGTTTTCAGGCTTCGCAGCCTTTCTATTCAAGGCAACGAGATCCAGTTCTTAGGATCAATGAACTTACCAGTTGCAGCGGTAACATACGACAGGAAGAAGGATCAGTGATGGAGACGCTTCGTCTTACGCCGCTTCATGCGGTGCACAACAACTTGGGAGCGCGGATGGTGCCGTTTGCCGGTTGGCAGATGCCGGTGATGTATACGAGCATATTAGAAGAAGCCCGGGCGGTTCGCACGAGCTGTGGTATGTTCGACATTAGTCATATGGGCCGTTTTTATTTGGAGGGCCCGCACGCGTTAGAATTGCTTCAGCGCACGACGACTAACGACGTAAGTTCTTTGGCACCTGGCGCGGCACAGTACTCCCTAATCGCTAATCCAGATGGCGGCATCATTGACGACATCATTGTCTACCGCATTTCTGAAAGTAAGTTCCTTGTGGTTATCAATGCATCCAACAGTGACAAGGATATTGCATGGTTCAAAAGCCATGCGATGTCCGGGCTCGAACCGCAGGTGGTGACCAGCGAAACAGTGATGATTGCGGTGCAGGGGCCGCATGCTATCGATGTCGTATCTCGTGCTCTGAACAGTCAGGAGGTAAGGCGAATTGAAAGGTTCTGCTTTAGCAATCTGAGCTTTGAGACAAGCGGAATCAAGACCGTCATTACAGCGTGTAGGACAGGGTATACGGGTGAGGATGGGCTAGAGTTGATTGCTCCTGCTGACGTCGCAGAGTCACTCTGGACGATACTTCAGCAACAGGGCGCGCTGCCCTGCGGATTGGGTGCGCGCGATACGCTTCGAATTGAGGCTGGATACCCACTTTATGGTCATGAAATTGACGATAATACGTCACCGGTAGAAGCGCTGTTAATGTGGGCAGTTAGCCTGACTAAAGGCGACTTTATTGGGCGCGATGCCATCGCACGGCTAAAAGCAGCAAAACCATCAAGAAAGCTTTTAGGTCTTAAATCAATTCAAAGAATGCAGCCAAGGCAAGGGTATACTCTTTTCTCGAATGGAGAGAAAATCGGCTTGATTACAAGCGGTACATTCTCTCCGGCCCACAATCTAACGCTTGCCATGGCGTACATCGACAGTAAGGCAGCTACACCGGGTGCCGTTGTACAGATTCAGGTGCGTGACAAATTTGTGGACGCGGAGATTATCCCCAAAAAGGCGATGCTCCAGTGTGCTCGTTAACCAGAGAGGACAAACAACGTGGCGACAACACCAGAAGATCTAAAATATAGCAAAACCCATGAGTGGGTTCGCGTGGAAGGCAGCGTGGTGACTATTGGAATTACAGACCATGCACAGGCTGAACTAGGCGATATCACCTACCTTGACCTGCCAGAGCCTGGCAGAGTGTTGCAATATGACGGCCAGTTCGGCGAGGTGGAATCCGTTAAGGCGGTTTCAGAGTTATTCTCGCCAGTGAGTGGTACCGTAACGGAGATCAACTCGGAAATCGTTGATCATACCGAGGTGGTAAACGAAGACCCATTTGGTAACGGCTGGCTTATCAAGGTTGAACTGTCAGATCCTTCTGAACTGACGCAGCTCATGACTGCTGAGGACTATCTGAAATTTGCAGAGGCGGGGGCTCACTAACAACGTGGCCTACATCAGCAATACGGACACCGATAGACAGGAGATGCTGAACGCTATTGGTGTTGACACATTTAATGAGCTTCTAGCTCCCATACCACCGGCGATACGATGGTCGGGAGACCTGCCAGTACCTCCGGCGCTGGATGAGCATAGTCTTTACCGTCACCTTAGTTCGCTGGCATCTCGCAATGCAAACGCCGAACAGATGCTCTGTTTTCTTGGTGCCGGTATTTACGATCACTTTAGGCCCGCAGTAGTGGGCGCGCTCTCCTCGAGAGGTGAGTTCGCTACCGCATATACGCCCTATCAGCCAGAAATGAGCCAGGGCATGCTTCAGGCCATTTACGAGTTCCAGACAATGATCTGCGGACTGACGGGTATGGACCTGAGCAATGCATCGATGTACGACGCTGCAACGGGACTCGCAGAAGCTGCCTTGATGGCGGTTCATACAACCGCTCGCGATGAGGTCGTTGTACTCAACAACATACACCCAAATTATCGCGAGGTTGTGAAAACATACCTCCGTTCCGCAAGTTTGAAATATGTTGAGGTTTCGCCAGAGGAAGCAGTGCAAAGTCTTAACGCCAACACAGCATGTGTCCTTACCCAATCCCCAGACTTTTTCGGCTGCATACAACCCCTTAGTGACATCTCGACTGCTGTTCATGCTGTTGGTGGGCTGCTGGTAGTGGAGAGCGATCCTGTCGCTCTTGCGATGTTAAAGCCGCCGTCCCAATATGATGCAGACGTAGTAGTGGGAGAAGGGCAAAGTCTTGGCAATGCGATGGCATTTGGCGGCCCGTTGCTAGGTTTTTTCGCCTGTAAGAAAAAGTTTGTTCGCAGTTTCCCCGGGCGGATTGTTGGCGGCACCGTAGATCTTGAGGGCCGGCGCGGGTATACCATGACTCTAAGAACCCGTGAACAGGACATTCGGCGAGAAAAGGCCACCAGCAACATCTGTACAAACCAGTCGCTGTTGGCACTTGCGGCTACTATCTACCTTAGTGCATTAGGGAAGAATGGTTTACACCGCGCTGCAGATCTCTCACTTCAAAAGGCTCACTATGCTTGCAGCGAACTCTGCAAGCTGAAGGGTGTGAGTATGATCTTTCCCGATCGCCCGTTCTTCAAAGAATTCGCCTTACGGTTGCCCGTGATTGCCGACGTAATGAATCAGCAGCTGTTAAAGCATGGGATTATTGGTGGACTCTCTCTGGAATCCTATGGGCCAGACTTAGCATACGGATGGCTATTGTGTGTAACTGAGACAAAGACACGAGAAGATATTGACGCACTGGTTAGAGCGGTCGATGATATCCTTGTGAAGGAGACGTGCTGAACATGGACCATGAACCGCTCATTTTCGAACGTAGCCGACCTGGCAGGGTTGGGTCTAATCTTCCGGAATGTGATGTACCACGCGCGAACGCGGAAGACCTCCTGGGCAAGGAAAACCTTCGTGGTAAACTGCCGCTCCCAGAAGTATCCGAGCTTGACGTGGTGCGTCACTTTACGCGCCTCTCCCATAGGAATTATTCGATTGACACAGGATTCTATCCATTGGGCTCCTGCACAATGAAATATAATCCCCGTATCAACGAACGAACAGCGGCTCTACCAGGCTTTGCCAGCCTGCATCCGCTTCAGCCGGCGGAGACCGCGCAGGGCGCACTTGAACTTATCTACTTGCTGCAACAGCACCTTGCAGGCATCTGCGGGATGTACACTACGACGCTGCAGCCCTCCGCCGGGGCACATGGAGAACTACTCTCCATGATGATGATCCATGCATACCATGCAGACCGCGGTGATAGTAAGCGCAATGTGGTGGTTATTCCCGATTCAGCGCATGGTACGAATCCTGCTAGTGCAGCTTCCTGCGGGTTCAAAGTGAAGGGCATACCGTCCAATAGTCGAGGATGTACGGATCTTGATGCCTTGAGGGCAGCGTTAGGGGATGATACGGCGGCGCTCATGCTGACAAACCCTAACACGGTTGGGCTCTTTGAAAGCGATATTGTTGAGATTTGCAGGCTCGTGCACGAAGCAGGGGGGCTTGTTTATTGCGACGGCGCCAATATGAACGCGATGCTAGGTCTAACTCGGCCGGGGGATATGGGTTTCGATGTTATGCACTTCAACCTGCATAAGACATTCAGCACTCCTCACGGTGGCGGAGGACCAGGCTGTGGTGCGGTAAGTGTCAAACAACTGCTTGAGCCATACTTGCCTGTCCCGACCGTGGTAAAGGATGCCGAGTCAGGGGCCTATTCCTTTGACCATAATCGGCCAAAATCCATCGGTAAAATACACTCGTTCTATGGCGCTTTTCTGATTGCCGTTCGAGCCTACACCTACATACGCGCTCTTGGCCCTGAGGGATTGCGCGCCGTAGGCGAAAATGCTGTGATTAATGCGAACTATGTTCGATCGCAGCTGCAGGATAGCTACGATGTGGCTTACAACAGCCCTATCTGTATGCATGAGGTGGTGTTAACAGCGTCACGACAGAAACAGCAGTCTGGTGTACGCGCACTGGACATTTCGAAGCGGTTGATGGATTACGGCATACATCCACCCACGAACTACTTCCCGCTGATCGTTCCTGAAGCCCTGATGATCGAGCCTACCGAAACCGAAAGCAAGCAGACAATTGACGAGTTTATCAAGGTCATGAAGCAGATCGCAATTGAGGCAGTGGAGCGCCCTGAGCTGCTTAAAGGTGCGCCACACGTTACACCCGTATCTCGATTAGATGAGACGCTCGCGGTGAAGTCGCTCGACCTGCGGTATGAGCCGCTTTTTGAGGACGAAGGGTAGGGGCACCTACCAAAGTGTACGTCGCAATGCTACCAGACTTTTCTGGTGACGGTAGCTGGAATATGGCGATAGACGAGGCGATGCTCGACATCTTGCCCAATTGCAATTATGCCGGCATCGCACGTCTATATAGTTGGAGCGAACCTTTTATCACGTTAGGGCGCAATCAGCGACAGATCCCTGAGCGCTGGGACGGTTTGAGGCTTGGCGAAGACATTCCCGTGGTCTATCGACCGACAGGGGGCAGGGCAGTATTGCACCTTGATGAATTAACGCTTTCGCTGGTGTTTCGAACGGACCATCTTGGCTGTGGAGGGGGTAGGCGCGTCAGATGTCTGCATGGTGCCTTATTACCCATTAGCAGCAGCCTGCTTAATGAATTGGGCATTTGTGCCGCTGCCGCATCTCACGGCGATGCCGGCAGCGACCACTTCGACTGCTTTCGTAAAGTAACGGAGGCCGACCTGGTTTTTGCCAACAGACATGACAAAGCAGCGGGCGCTGCGCTGATTATTCGACATGAATATGTGCTGCAGCAAGTTTC
>JAJYCW010000054.1 GCA_021777995.1 bacterium | reverse complement strand
GGGAGAGCGACGAAATCCATGAGCGACCGCAACGATGAGCCGGGTAGCCCAAAACTCGCCGAATTTCGCGATCGGGTGTATAGAGAATTTGGCCCTAACCTTGAAAAGGCAACACCGGCTAACGTGCGCGACTTTCTTGACTCCTTTCAGGAGAATGCTTTCAGCCCAAAGCAGCACACGCGATTCGAGTTAAATGAAAGCAAAACAACCTATGAGGAGATCCTGAAGGATTTCTTCGTCCGCGTGTTAGATCGCCCAACCGACGATGCCCTCATCACATTGTGGCTCATGGCATTTGAACTCTCGTTTTATGGACTTGAACAGCACCTCTCGGACCGGCTTCAGGCACTCTTTAGCGAACTGAATGAAGATAATTAACGGATATAAGCCATGAACAACCGCGACATCGTCGTCGGCCGGTTCTATTGGTGTGATACTGCGCGGAGCAATATCGGTATTCATTTTAGCGATAAAAGCCATCGACCCGTTCTCGTCATCGCAACTATCGGTATTTATGCCGCGGTGTACCCCTGTTCAAGCACTCGCAATGACATTCGCTCTGGTGAGTGGGTTGGCGATCTAATGGGAAGCGGTGACACCTACGTAATCCATTCCATGGGGCTATTCTACGTGCCCAAAGCTGATCTGCAGTTGCCAGGCAAAGACTGGGCCCTGTGGGCAACGTACAGTAAGGCGCATCAACCTGCAATACTAGAGGACTTGCGACGTTTTAAGCATATTCACAGGCATAGGCTGCAAGAACGAGGGGAACAACTTCCTGCCAGAATGGGTGCCAGCATAGCAGACCTAATGCCGCAAGAGCTGCTAAATGAACTTACCAAGGCACCCCCACCTCAGCCACCACCCCGCAAGCCGCCTCCTCCACCGCCACCAAGGATATCACCGGAGGAGGAGTTTAGGCGCGCGTTCGAGGCGATCATGCCATACCACATACTCGATAAGTCAGATATAGACGAAGACGCTTAGTTTAGGCGCCTCCCGATGTCCTAGGTGCAGGAATTCAGGCTTGTTGTGTAGAATTACAGGTTATAAACGCGCATTTTTCCGATAGGCATTAGGCGTCAGTAGGTATGCCAAAAAGTCAATGTCCATTCGGTAAGCGAGTGAAATGGAGATCTCTGGGAAATGGTACCTGCCAGCAGCAAGCTCGTATTGGGCTTTATCGGCGTTGCCGGACGTGGGCGAGAGTCGCTTATGCCGTGGTTCGCCCGACATGATGATGTTGAAATCGGTGCTGTGTGCGACGTCTACGCGTCACACCTGGAACGTGCTGCAGCCGACACGGGGGGTAAGGCACGTACCTACACGGACTATAGAGAACTTCTGGCGGATAAAGAGATCGACGCAGTGGTTATTGCGACCCCACCCCATTGGCACAGCATAATGGCTCTGGATGCGATGGCTGCCGGGAAGGACGTCTACTGCGAAAAGCCAATGTGCCGCACGCCGCTTGAGGGCCGTATGATGGCAGAATATGCACGGCGCTACAATCGAGTTACTCAGGTGGGTACACAGATTCATGCCACCGAAAACTACCGCAGATGCGTCGATATCGTTAAATCCGGCGCTCTGGGCAAGATTGTTGCCGCGCGAGTATTCTGCACTATGAACGACAACAGCGAGGGCCTCGGACAACCACCAGACTCGGCCCCGCCCGCCGGGCTGGATTGGGACCAGTGGCTTGGACCGGCTCCCGCCTCGCCCTTTAATATGGGCAAGTTTCGCGATGGAATGCACCGTTACTTTAAGGACTATGTGGATAGCTGGCTAAATGAACTTGGTCCTCACATTGTAGACCTGCCGTTCTGGGCACTCTCACCGGGGGAGCCGCGTGCTGTTTCTGCGGCAGGTGGCAGGTTTGCAACCACTTCAATGGCCGACGTACCGGATACCATGGATGTCATTTGGGAATTCTCAGACAAGGTAATAACCTGGCATATGATGCAGTCTAGCAGTTTCCACTTTGGCGTGGGTACACCGGGCAGGGGTCGCAAACTCTGCATAGTTTTCCATGGCACCCAGGGAACCCTTACGGCAGACTACGGTATGCGACAGGTCTTGGATGCCGACGGCAGAGAAGTGGATTCGGATGACTATCCCGAGATAACGCCGAAGTCACCGGGTCATGAGCGCGAGTTCCTGGATGCAATCAAATCACGCAACGAATGCTCGTGTTCATTTGCCAACCATCTACCACTCCACACAGCGCTAGGGCTAGCCCATATTGCGATGGCGGTCGACCGGAAGGTGCACTGGGACGCCGCCGCGGGCAGAGTTATTGGCGACGAAGAGGCGAACGTACTTGTTGCGCCCAAATACCGCGCGCCTTACAAACTACCAGATTAGACCCACAACGAGCACAACCCAAAGGAACCGATGATGACACAGGCTAGAGGTGGTCCGCAGCCGTTCCGGCTAATTATACGAGAGGCAGGCGTCACCCGTGAGATGGGAGGCGAACTTACTCAGGCAGTTGCCGAAACAGACTTTCTTTTGCGGAAAGCGCTGGACCTCTCTGCTTCGGACGTGCACCTTCAACCTGAGCGCAACCGTATGCTGGTGCGATACCGCATAGACGGCATAATGCACACTGTAGGGCAGCTCTCCATGGATGTTGTACCGAACATCATGGCGCGCCTCAAACTAGCGGCAGGCATGCACATAGACGAGCGTCGAGAAGCACAGGACGGCCGCCTGGACATGGAATATGGCAGCAGAAAGCTCAGTGCACGCGTCTCTGTACTACCGGGGCTAAATGGCGAGAAAATGGTTATGCGCATTTTGGATCCTGTTGGAGCCAAGGTGGAGCTTACCAAGCTTGGGATGCCCGACGATGTGCGAACAAAGTGGGAGAATGCGGTTAAATCTGCCTATGGCATGGTACTGGTTACGGGTCCTACTGGCAGTGGCAAAACATCAACACTGTACGCTTCTCTGAATATCCTAGACCGTGAAAAGAGAAATATCGTAACGGTTGAAGATCCCGTAGAATATGAATTCTCCGATCATATATTGCAGGTACAGGTGACCGAGCGTATGACGTTCCCACGGGTTATGCGTTCATTTCTCCGCCAGGACCCGGATGCGATGCTCGTTGGTGAAATGCGAGATCCAGAGTCTCTAGGCATTGGCATTCAGGCCAGTTTAACGGGCCACCTGGTCCTCTCATCGCTTCACACGAACAACGCAATTGAGACCATTGGGCGAATGATGGACATGGGCGGTGAACCCTACCTCATCGCATCCACGTTACAAGGCGTCATGGCTCAACGCCTTGTTCGCACCATCTGCAACAACTGCAAAATGCCTTATCGTGCCCCCGCGGACGAACTTCTGGAGATAGGTATCGATCCCGCAAGCCTGCAGGGAAGGACACTCTATTATGGTAAAGGCTGCGAAATGTGTCGTAACACAGGCTTCAAGGGCCGCGTTGGGCTGTTCGAGATGGTTGCCAGTACGTCACAACTCCGCGAGCTAATTGTCCGTCAGGTAAGCGTTGGCGAACTTACTAAGTTTGTGCGGGAAACACAGCACATGCGAACCATGCTGGAGGATGGTCAGGACAAGGTGCTTGCAGGGGTTACCACCCCACGCGAAGTGTTTTCGGCGGTGTATACTACGATGGCGATGGGTGGATGAGATCAACGCGCTGTTACGTACATCACCAATGATTACCCATAGTACGCTTATGGCACCACCCTGGTGGCTCGCCTTGTTGCTTGCTGGTTGTGTCTCCATCATCGCTGCACAGTTCAAATGGCTAACCAGTTCGGGAGCGTTCTCTGCCACCATTGTGGGTGGGTTAATTTACTGGCTGGGAGGCATGAATGCCCTCGCACCGCTGATCATATTTTTCGTAACGGGATCTGTGTTGGCGGCAATTACCCGTAAATTGCGTCCTCGGTCTCGTCAGAGTCAGTTCTGCCCACGTTCTGCTGCCCAAGTTTGGGCAAACGGCGCCATTCCGGTAATCATCGTAATCTACATTGCTTTCCTCCGAGGTCATGTACCCGAGTACCGCCTACCAAATCTCGAATTGCTGTACCTCGCAGCACTTTCTGCGGTTAATGCGGATACATGGTCTACCGAAATCGGATTATTACTGGGCGGACGGCCGAGATCTCTGAGAACCTGGAGGCTTGTGTCCCCGGGTTCTTCTGGAGCCATTACGGCTGCAGGACTCGCTGGTGCCGTTGCGGGTGCACTTGCATTGCCTATTTTCATGGTACGGTTGTGGCAGTTAAATGCGGCTCAGCTGGTGCTAGTATCATGGGCAGGAGTAATTGGCGCACTTGCAGACAGCGTGATGGGTGCCTCTATCCAGGCAGGATATCGATCTGTTGAGGGTGATGACTTGTGCGATATTAAACCGTCTGTGGACGCGCGGCGTGTGCGTGGCTTCCGCTGGGTAAATAATGACGTTGTCAACCTGTTGACGGCGATCGTTGGCGTCATCACTGCGCTAATCCTTATGAAAGCCGCAGCGAACCTTTTTGGAGTTTGATTGTGGTTGTGGTACTTCATTTTGACATTTAGAGTGACCACAATATCCGCTCTGGTAGCTTTTGGGTTACGCTATGTTACAATTTAAAAATGCCCGACTGCTGGCATACACAACGGTTAGCGGCCTCCTATTATGGTACGTGGTTAGCTTTTCCACCATTGCGCGTGCTGCAAAACGACCGAATGCCGAGCTCTATCAGTGGATAACATTGTCTAAACACCAGATTGCTGAGCGCGATACGCACGCATTGTACGAGCCCGCGAATGGATGTTACCTCGGTGCATTCATCGATTTCGATCCTACCCTAACAAATCCAGTCTCACTACCAGGCTCCAAAACGCACCAGTCACCTCAGCAGTTTGAGCAGATTACAGGCAAGTCCCACGCTTCCTATTTCTTCTACCTTGGCTACGGTGAGCCGCTGCCTATTGCATGGATAAAGTACCTTGCAGCTCACAACAAATTCGTGCACATTGCCCTTGAACCTAACAACGGACTAAAGTTAGTGCAGGATGATGCGTACCTCAGGACTCTTGCGCAAGAGATGCACGCAACTGGTGCACGCATTTTCCTAAGGTTTGCGAGTGAAATGAATGGTACCTGGACGGCATA
Organism: bacterium; assembly: GCA_021777995.1. Lineage (GTDB taxonomy): Bacteria > Armatimonadota > Chthonomonadetes > Chthonomonadales > Chthonomonadaceae > JAJZFK01. The sequence continues at coordinate 22,517 of JAJYCW010000054.1, read as the reverse complement.
CCACAAGGATCCTGCGGAATATGTGAAAAAGTTCAGGCTGGTTTACCGCGTAATGCACAAATTGGCGCCTAATGTAGCGCTCGTGTGGTGCCCATACTTCTCCCCTACCTCAAACATTGAGTCGTACTTTCCTGGAGACAACTACGTAGATTGGGTTGGCGTCAATATATACAATGTTCGCTACCACAACAATCAGCTAAGCGACCCCGGCATTGACGAGGACCCTGTTAACTTCGTCAAGTATATGTACCACAACTATGCAAACAAGCATCCACTCATGATCTGTGAATATGGTGCTAGTCACTATGCCAAGTGCGAAGGATTAAACAAACCCGGGTGGGCAATCAGCAAGATAATTGAGCTATATGAGGCCATTCCCAAGATATTTCCCAGGGTCAAGGCTATCAACTATTTTGACAGCAACAATATGGAGTTTGTTGCCGACGGTGTGAACGACTACAGCGTAACCGATCAAGCAAGGGTGCTTCAAGCCTACAAGAGCGCGATATCTTCCCCGTTTTTCTTGGGAACCCCTGAGAGTACCTGTGATACAGCACCTGTGCCAATTGCACCAGCGACACTGTTGAGCGGAACAGTACACCTTACGGCAACTACCAGATTTGCCAATGAAACAGCATGGATACTCTATACCGTGGATGGGCATCCCATCTATAAGGCATACCGTGAGGATGCTTGGGGTTGCAGGTGGAATAGTGCAAGCGTAACTCCCGGACGCCACAGGTTGGTGCTGTGGGTTTACAACGAAGCTGGGCATGTGCTTGCACACCACGGAGTTTGGATACGTACTACAGGCAGGTAAGCCTCTAAACTGCGGTACCCACCTTAGTGTAACCAGTATCCCCTGGGTCAGCTGAATAGTGGACTTCCGACTAGGCGATATGCAACTGCAAACTGACAACACACGCGATTTCGCGATTGGGGTTAGAGATCCTCGCCAAGGTACCTGCCATAATACGCGCTTATGAACTGTCGATAGTCCTCACGATCCGTTATGGGACGCCACCAATCCTGATGATCGACATACCATTTCACGGTGTCTGCAAGAGCCAGGTTGAACTCAAATTCTGGCTTCCAGCCAATAGCTTGCAATTTGCTGGAGTCGATGCTGTATCGGCGGTCATGGGACCCCCCGCGCGGATCTTCAATGAATTTTATCATTGACTTCGGCTTGTCCAGAAGAGCAAGCAGTCGTTCCGTGATATCCATATTGGTGCACTCACCCTGAGACCCCACGTTATACACCTCACCAACGGCACCGTGCAACAGTGCGTGGTGAATACCACTGCAATGATCTTCAACATAAACCCAATCGCGAACCTGGCTGCCATCCCCATACAGCGGTACCTTCTTGTTATCGAACAGCCTGGTGATGAAGAAGGGGATAAGCTTCTCAGGGTATTGATATGGTCCGAAATTGTTGCCGCATCGAGTGATGACTACTGGAGTGTGGTAGGCGATGTGGTGCGCTCGCGCTTGCATATCTCCGCCCGCTTTGCTTGCAGAGTATGGAGTATTTGGGGCCAGCGGTGTGAGTTCTGTAAAGCTTGCGTCCGTCGCTGAGCCATAGACCTCGTCGGTAGAGACGTGCAGCATACGCTCAACGTTATTTTGTCGTACTGCTTCCAATAGCGTAAAGACGCCTGCCACGTCGGTCTGAATGAAGGCAGCAGCATCTTGCAGCGAGCGATCGTTATGACTTTCTGCAGCAAAATTCACTACGGTATCAATTGCCTCAGCCCTTATAATATCGTTCACAACGATCGGGTCCTGAATATTGCCCTGATAGAAGTTGAATCGTCCAGTTTCTGAAAGATCCATCATGGTGGTGAGATTACCGGCATAGGTAAGTGCGTCCAGGCCATAAATGGTTATGTCCGGATAATGGTTGAATACGTACCTGCAATAATTACTGCCAATAAAGCCCGCGCACCCCGTAACCAGCATGTTTTTCAAAGTTTGAACTCCGAATCAATCTCCTCGTGTCGTATCTCGTCTACCGGTTCCTTTTTGCCCTGACCTGCGTATAGCTGGTTGGGAAAGTTTAGAACGGTTGCGTCCGTATCCCCAACGTTTTCGTATGCGTGCACTACGCCAGGGGGTACTATCATGAACACAGGATTGTTTTCGCCACACAACATCGCAACTTTCCGGCGCTCCTGGCCGGGTCGGTTCTCCCATAACGTTACACGAAATGTGCCCGACAGAAATGCAAAGCCATCAGTTTGATCTCGGTGTTCGTGAGGACCTCTCGCCACGCCCGGATGAGTGAGCGAGACGTAACCCATAACGGGCAAGAAACCATCCGGTAGTTCGTCGGCCCGAAACAGCTCGGTTAACCAACCGCGATTATCTGAAAAGCGGCCAAGTTCACGAACCACTACGCCCGGAATCTCGGTAGACATTAGCGCTCCTTTAGAAGATGCAAAAGATAATTACCATAGGGCGTTTTCCCCATTGCGTGTGCTCGGCGTTCTACCATATCTGGTGAAAGCCAACCCTGTTGATAAGCAATCTCCTCAAGGCAAGCAACTTTCAGTCCCTGTCGTTGTTCAATCGCCTGAATAAAATTGGATGCTTCCACCAGGCTGTCATGGGTGCCAGTATCTAGCCACGCAAAGCCGCGGCCCAAACGCTCTGCAAACAGCTTGCCAGCATGAAGGTATTGCAGGTTGAGATCGGTAATCTCGAGTTCACCTCGCGCCGACGGCTTAAGCTCGGACGCCACGTTACAGACATCCTGATCATAGAAATAGAGGCCAACCACGGCGTTATTAGATTTTGGGTTTACCGGCTTTTCTTCAATGGAGAGAACTCGGTTAGTCGAATCGAGTTCCATCACTCCATATCGTTGGGGATCGCCAACATGATATCCAAATATGGTTGCCCCTTGCTGCCGTGCGCTCGCCTGCGCCATTAACTCTGGAAGTCCATGGCCATAGAAGAGATTATCACCCAGTACCAACGTGGAGGGTGCGTCGTTGATGAAGTTGCGACCAATGATGAAGGCCTGTGCTAGACCTTCTGGACGCTGCTGTATCGCGTACTCTATCGATACACCAAACGCACTGCCGTTTCCCAATAACCGTTCGAACAGCGGCGTATCGTGAGGGGTAGAGATAAGAAGAATGTCGCGGATACCCGCCAGCATAAGTGTAGCCAGCGGATAGTAAATCATGGGTTTGTCGTAAATTGGCAGCAGCTGTTTAGAAACCGCCATGGTGGCAGGGTACAAACGTGTACCGCTACCACCTGCAAGGACAATACCCTTCCTAGCACTAAATGACATCTGCGAAGCGTCGTTCCATTCGCTTAAAGTTCACTGCACCCACAAGGAATACACCCACTGCAGCCAAAATTGAATAGGTAACATATTCCACAGGAAATGTTCCTACGCCCAATAGCGACCATCTGAATGCTTCCAGCAGACCAGACAGTGGATTTAACATAAAGAACGTGTAGGTATGGGCAGAAACCTTTTCCTTCACCATCATCAGCGAGTACGCCACAGGGCTGGCATACATTAGAAAGTTAAGGAGTACCGGCACAATATACTGCACGTCTCTATAAGATACCATAAGAGCACTGGTAATTAGCCCACAGCCCACTGCTAACAGCATAATGGCACCCAGCCACACGGGCAGAAGCAGCAGGTGCAATCCAGGGTGTACATGATAAACGACTATCAGTACCACCATCATTGCCAATGCCACGAGAAAATCGATCAGCGCTGAGAAAATGGTGGATATCGGCAGAACCAGCCTTGGAAAGTAGACTTTCGACACCAGCTGGGTATTTTGCAGTAAACAGGTACTGGCGCGGGAAAACACTCCATTGAAGGCACCCCACCCTAACTGGCCCGCAAAAGCAAACACCAGATACGGCAATCCGCCCGGTGCTGTGAGCCCTGCAACCTTGCCGAAGACGAACGTCATGATACCCGCCGCAAGAAGCGGCTGCAGGACCACCCAAATTGCCCCAAGTGCCGTTTGCCTGTACCTTAACTTTACGTCGCGGCCTGCAAGAGTAATCAGCAGGTCTCTAAACTGCCAGATCTCCTCAAGATGAAGGTTAGCCCAGCCAGTCTCTGGCTTCAATGTGACTAACGGCTTGGGTTCGTTGGTATTCAGGGCGACTGTCACTTACTCTTTCCTTTCGCCACCAGGGCGTTTACATCAGGCATTATCTGGTGGATGAACGACTTTAGCATTGCTACACTTGTTGGTGAATCGTCTGCTGTGAGGCGCACAACAAGTGAGCCTCCCTGTTCACCTGTAATCAGGCGACGCAGCGCATACATCTTTTCCAGGTATGCTAGCCCCATCCTGCTTCCAAGTGCAAAACCACCGGGGAAGAAGTACATAAAGTCCTGTTTTGCGCCGTTGCGCTCCGCAGTAATGAAACGTATTTGCTGGCCATCCTGGTTCCAGGCCGTCTCCTTCGAGAGCGTATATCCATGGGCAGGGAAGCACACGTTTGGATCATGGAAATCCGCGTAGCTTGGTCCTGTGATAAGGCACAAGAAAATCTCTTTACCCGACGGGTTGCGATAGATTCGCTGTAGAAGTTTGGCAGTGGGAATAGCCTGCTGTATAACAGGATCTACTGGTACATCCGCACCGGATACCCATTGCCCTTCTACACGGGGAAAGGAGTCAATAGGAAGCGGCTTGGGATGCGCGTACTTTAGCCTGGGTAGTGCATGTTGCGCGACAATTCCCCCCATAAGGGCTGCACAAACTAGTCCTGAGAAAAGCGAGTCTTTTCGCATCCCAGCCTCCTTCCTACAGATACAAAGAGAATACACGAGAGGGCTATGACAAAATAGTCTGCATACTCGTGCGCCACTGCTTCAACGTGTGCTCCATACCAGGTTGCGAGAGCCACCAGGCCTGCGATACGTATGATGTTAGCAGCAAGGGCGATGGGAAAGCTTACAAGGATTAGCAGCAGCCACTTCCCCTTTGGTAGTTTGAAGAACCAGCCGTAAAGAACCGCAAAGCAGAAGAAGGCTATTAGTTTTTTGAAGCCACTACAGGCTTCTGCAACGTTGAGAGCCATACCTGGCACCTGCAACACACTACCCTCACGCACGATTGCAAATCCTAGAAACTCCATGATCCATTGAGCGCCAATGGTACTAATTCTCTGCGCCATCACGTCAGTAGGCGTTAAAATAGGTTCAGGTATTGGAGCTGCGAAAAGTAGAAAAGCAATTGGAAACCGAAGTTTTCGAAACAGCGGCATTCCGTGCCGCGCTATAATCGCTCCGCTGATGATGATAGGCAGTGCCGCCATGGCAATAAAACGAACTCGAAGGTACCAACCTGACCACTCAACAACGACCCCCACTACGGCTAGCCAGAACCCGAGAATTGAAGGGCTCTGAACTGTTCCCCTTACCTGCTGGTGAAGCATCACTATTAGACCCAAACTAATGGGCCCAATAAGAATACAGAACGAATATGTCTCTTGCGACAGCCAATAGGGCACGGTTTCAGCTAGCACAGGCACGTACAATAAAAAAACCAAAGCTGCCACCAGCCAGGTTGTAACCGACCATCTACTTAGATCTTCCAGGATAGGGTTGAGCCACACAGCAACCGACTGGGTAAACTGATGTTTTGGCTGAACAAGATCCTCGGGAACCCCTGCGTCGTTACTACTCATTGCGGGTTAATCCTGTTATTAATCGACTTGTTTGCACGCTCTTCATAAAAACCGTCAATAATCGACAAAACCTTTGAGCGAAATACCGTTGTATCAAACTGCTGGGCGTGAGCACGTATTAGCTGTGGATTAAATCGAGTGCACTCCAATGTAATCATTGCTTCACATAAGGACTCGACCGTCTGTTCTCCAAACAAGATGCCTGACACACCATCCTTCTGGGAATCCAGCGCTCCGCCAGCTGCATAGGCAATGACAGGGCGCCCGCACGCGTTAGCCTCCACGGGAGAGATCCCAAAATCCTCCTGTCCGGGCATAATATACGCTTTGCATTCTGCCATCAGCTTCGTTAGCTGTTCGTCTGGAACGCGGCCGAGGAACTCCACAGTAGGACCAGCCAATGATCGCAAATACTCGTCCTGTCTGCCGCTGCCTACAACCTTTAATGGCCTTTTCAGCGTATTGCACGCCTGAATTGCGAGGTCCAAACGCTTATAAGGTGCAAACCTTGCCGCCACCAGGTAGTAGTCGCCCACGGTCGACGAAATAGTAAACCGTGTGGTATCCACCGGAGGATAGATGATATCCGCAGACCTTCTGTAATATTTCTGAATGCGGTCAGCTACAATCGATGAGTTGGCAATGTGCTTGTCTACCCGAAGCTGAGCTACAGCATCCCACGTGCGCAGCTTGTGAAGGGTGGGAGCTAGCATAGTACGTAGCAACGCCGGCATGTTCTCACGCTCCAGGTAGGCATGGTGCATCCATCCATACCGCATTGGAGTGTGAACGTAGCTTAGGTGAAGGGCATCCGGCCTTGTAATAACTCCCTTGGCAAAAGCAGACGACGAACTTATAACGAGATCGTAATCCGACATGTCAAACGACTCAAAGGCGAGCGGATAGAGAGGAAGTGCAATCCTGTGAGAGATCTTCTTGAGAGGAAGTTTCTGCATGAAACTGGTTCGTATATCCCAGTTGCGCATGGAGGCAGGCATGATCTCGGGAGAATAGACCGACGTGTAAATGGGAGCATCGGGAAACATCGTGTGAAACTCTTCCACAACCTTTTCCGCGCCACCATTCTGCACCAGAAAATCATGCGCTATCGCAACTTTCATACAACTCTCCGGTTGCAGGCCGCGGACATCTCGCGGCCTGCAAATCTCCCGTATGGTCTAGTAGTGACCGGTTACCAGTCTGGCTGCTCCATCAAGGAGATTCAGCCCAGTGAGGGCACCTAGCACATCGGACAATCCGAACTTGTGTCCCCTCTTCGGTACAAAGATGACTTCTCCCGGTTCCAGGAGAATATTCCCCTTGCCGTCACCCTTTTCGATAGCCTGAATGTTAACATATTGGACGCTGTACAGCTTCTTGTTACCGCTCACCTTAACGACGCGGATATTAGACAAATCTGCATCATGCGATGGTCCCATCTGAGTGAGAGCGTCTAGAAGATGATCGCCAGGCTTAAGGTTGTAGTAGCCTATGCGGTTCACTTCACCGAGGAAGTAAACCCGATCCTTCACCTTCGGAATAAAGATGCTGTCACCGCGATGAAGGGTAATGTTATTGGCCAGATTATTCTCATGGTACACACCATACAGGCTCAATGGTCGAGTTTTACCATCGTGAGTAATCGTGACATCCTGCAAATCTGCCTTTTCACGGTCAAAATTGCCGGCGTCGGCAATTGCCTCCATCACGGTCATCTGCTCATGATATTTGTAGGCTCCAGGATTGGTCACTTCCCCTGTAACCTCCACCATGGAATGCCGTACTGGCAGGTAAATATTATCACCCTCTTGCAGAAGAATATTATCGGGTGATTGCGCTTTGTCTTCAGGATGACTTAGGTCAAGTGTTACCGATTGTCCGTTGGCATGCGTCACCACAACGCGGGATAGGTCGATCGTCCGCTGGTCGCCTCCCAATCGGGCGAGTGCATCTATAATGTGCAGGCCAACCTGCGGATTCAGGTTGCCGCTAACGGCGCCGTAGAATGAGATGGGATGCTGACTACGCTTTTGCACCAGCGTTACGGTAAAGTCTGGATTAACAACATAGTTGCTATACTCATGCTGCAATAACTTCGCTAATTCATTGGTAGTCATGCCCACCACGCTGATGCGCTTATTGATGAGCACAGGGGATATATTGCCGTCGGGCGGTATCACCATTTGAGCGGCATCAAACTGCGGAAAACCAATAGAGGTAATCGAGATCACATCCCCAGGTGCGAGTTGGTACGGCCCTGCCTGAACCAGCGAGTCAGGCGGCAAAGTTCCCGAGGTACTAGGCGTTGAAGTCGCAGGCGTGTTTGCGTTGGTCGGTGCCGGCGATGTGGATGAAGATTGTTGAGCGGCTACGGAACCGCTAAGGACGCCAAGCAGTGCTACTGCTGCAAACCATTTCATAGATTACTGCCTCCAGCCAGCCGCACAAACCGTCTCGTTAGTGCGGCTAGTTTTACAAAAGCTCATTAAGATGACTGTGCATTTTCCGGAGCTGCCTCGGTAGGCGCGGGCGCGGCACTAAGTGCCTTCAATTTAAGATTTTGCCCGGCATAGCTGCCATTAGTACCGTGGCCAGAATAGTACGTGGTGTACGACTTGTTAGGCTCATCTGGCGCTCTGTTGATAAAGTACACCATCTTAGCAGGATCAGCCGCCCGTAGCGCTGCCGTCGTTTCCAGGGTAGTGGGCTGATCTGCCATATCCAGGCTTACGACCTGCAAAATACAATCCGCAAGTGGCGCAAGCACCAGGGCATCAGCTACGAGCGAACAGGGTGGGGTGTCTACAAAAATTATATCCGCTTCTGCTCGCAGTGCCTCTAGTATCGTAGCCATGGCGGGCCGCGCAATGAGATCTGATGGGTTAACGACCGGAATACCGCTGTAGAGAAGCGTCAGGTTTTCCTGGTCCGCGCTAACAAGTACGTCATCCAGGCTCATCGTGCCGCCTAAAACCTCTGCCAAGCCTGCACGCTCATCAGTTCCAAACATTGCATTCAACGACGGACGGCGCATATCCGCTTCAATTAGGATCACTCGCTTACCAGCTCTTGCCGAAGATTTGGCGAGTGCCGCAGCCGTTACCGACTTGCCTTCACCGGGAAGCGCGCTCGTCACCAGGATGACGTGACTACCCTGTCCCAAGTTACGAAGCGCAAGCGCTAGGTTGGCACGCGCAAGACTATACGACTCGGCCACACGCCCCGTTCCGCTGCCTTCGAGAATTCCGCGAATCTGCTGCGCATTTACCCTTGGTAATGCGCCAATGACAGCGCCAGGCAACAGGCCCCGAGCATGGCTGGTGTTACGCAGCCGCTGATCCGTCTGCTCAAGCAGCACCACAGTCGCAAGACCCAAAATGAGCCCGATTACGCCTCCGAACGCAAGGTTCGTATAGATGTTAGGATGTGAAGGTGCATCGGGAAGCGCAGCCTTTTGTGCGATCTCAACATTCAAGCGGGCACCAATCGTGCTCAACGCAGTAGCCATCACCTGCTGTTGCAGTTGTTCGTAGAATTTCTGCTTCGCTTCTGCAGTCGTGACAAGCTGCTGATATTTCCGCTCAATGGCAGGAAGGCCCTTTAGCGCAAGATTAAGCCTGTCTCGGTCGCTGGTGGCAGAGGCGAGTTGCGTCTGAGTGGCGATTAAGGTGTTCTGCGCGGTCAACAGATTATCCGCCAGACTGCTCTGCTGGCTTAACGTTGGTCGGTTACCCGCTATATTAGCAGTCAGCATACCGGCAATTTTAGCCTTCAACTGCTGAAGGTGCGCTTTCCGTTGAGCCATGCCGGGATAGTTTGGCAGCAATTTCAAGCTGTCTTTATTGTATGCTTCGAGCTCGGTCTCATATTCAGACTGAAGGCTGGCGAGCACCTGATCGTCACGCACCGATTTTGTAGTAAGTATCGATTTATCTGCGATGCGTACCTGATTTTCCAGGCTGTTAACCTGTGCCTGCTCTGCTGCAACCTGGGCTTTTAGCTGCATTACATTAGCAGTCGCCGATTCGAATTGGCTCACCTGCGCCTCACTCATTGCCTTCACTGCGGCCATGTTGTGGCTCTCTTTAAAATTTTGAACCGCTAAATTCGCAGCTAAGAGCTCGAGATGCACGGCAGCAAGACGCTGCTTGAGGTCGTGGGCATTCTGATTAAGGTTCTCGTGAACAATCTCCCTGTTCCACGACATGAAGGCGTTACACACCCCATTGGCTAATTGCTGGGAACCGGAAGGGCTCGGCCAGTCTACCTTCACCTTGATGAGGTTGCTTTCCTGGGGGTTTTCTACGGTCATTGCGTTGAGAAGCTCGTCCGGCGTCAAATTCGTAAACTGAAAAGGAGTTCCGGTAGTATTCGCCTGGTTGCGGAGCCAGTCTATCGTTCTTTGCGCCATGTACTGAGATTTGAGCATCTGCATCTGTGTAGCAGATTGTGACTCCGATGCTGTTGTACCTGTGGTATCATTGGACGCATTGGATGTTACCAGCATAGCAGTCGCCGTCCACAGCTTTTGTGTCTTCTTGGTAACCACGAAAGCAATGCCTAGCGTTATGGCCATGATGAGTATAACCACCCAACCTCTTCGCAACACCAGACGCATTACATCTCGCGTGCCGATAGAAGCTGCAGGTTCGATAGACGGATAAGAACTCATAGTGATACTTTTACCCCTGTTTGTGCAAACGCCGATACTACATTGTACATCGGCCGCAAATTACTGCCTGTGCGACCGTTTAAATTAAATTAACGGCCTGTACGACTTGCCTCAACAGATAAGTGACTGCAAATTCCGTGCCAAGCTAGAAATTTAGCATGTCAGAACCTCGAATGCAATTGTCGGCATCAACAAGGCGGATTCTCATGCTAATAATACGGTGGTTTGCTGGTATTAATCCTTAGAAAAGTCCAACGCTCGAAGCTGCGCGCTTAAAGGATGCCAGAGCATCTTCAAGGTCCTCCTGTGAATGCATTGCCGATGGCATGGTACGAATACGAGCCTTGCCCGCCGCAACCGTAGGATAAACAATTGCTAGTGCCAGCACGCCTTCGTTAAGGAGCGCCTTCTGAAAGTTCATCGCCATCGACTCTTCACCTATCATTACAGGAGTAATGGGTGTTTGAGAAACACCCGTATCAAATCCGAGACCCTGGAGTCCACTTTTCCAAAATGCAGCGTTCTCCCAAAGCTTGTCGGTTAGTGAGGAATCGTGCTCCATGAGATCGATAGCCGCCATAATTGCCGCAACTACCGGCGCAGGCTGTGCCGTGCTAAATAGAAACGGACGAGCCCGTTGAGTGAGCCAATCAATCAACTCCCGGGAACCGGCAATATACCCGCCCATCACTCCAACTGCCTTAGATAAGGTCCCTAGCTGTATGTCGACATCCTTGTGAACTCCAAAATGGTACGCTGTGCCCCGTCCACCACCCATAACGCCGGATCCATGTGCGTCGTCTACCATTACCGCGGCATCGTATTGCTTTGCGAGTTGCACAATTCCAGGTAGCGGAGCGATATCACCATCCATACTAAACACGCCATCCGTAATTATGAGCCTTTTTGACGCCGCCATGGATGCTCTCAACCCGTCCTCCAATGAACCAAGGTCGCAATGCCTATAAATCTTTCGTTGCGCCTTCGAAAGCCGAACGCCATCAATAATTGAGGCGTGGTTTAATTCATCGGTGAGGATAACATCGTTGGCATCGGTGATCGTGGGGATCACTCCAGCATTGGAGGTGAACCCAGATTGAAAGACAAGCGCAGCCTCCGTGTGCTTGAACGCTGCCAGCTGCTTTTCCAGGTCAACATGAATTTTTAACGTGCCTGTAATCGGTCGAACTGCTCCAGCCCCGGCGCCCCAGGTCTGTGCCGCTTCGCATGCAGCTGCTACAAGCTTTGGATGATTTGCAAGGCCAAGATAGTTATTGGAGGCAAGGTTAATGATGCCGGTGCGCCCGCCAATCGTGATGCGGTTGTTGCACGGACTTTCCAGTACAACCTGCTCTTTGTACAGATTGTTAGACTTGAGATCCCCAATTTGGCCTGTGAGCCACCGGTTTAGCGTAGCGTTCATTGTGCCACTCCTCCTGAGCAATCCTTTGTTGCAACACATTATAGCACTGCGCCTTCATTCCGCTCGTTGACGCGTAACCATACCTTGGGGTAATCTCTCACCAAACGCGGACAAAATTGTGGCGGGGGAAATACCACGTGCGCTTTCTTACAAATCACGATTTGGTTTGGCTGAATACAACTATAACGGGTGCACCGCAAGATTACGACTACTTTGCAGTAGAAAATGCCACCGCGGGTCAATACGTTTATGGCACAACTAGCGACGTTGTCGCCTCGGCCGCCACTGCGTACCGCCGGCTAATTAAGGCTCTGCCATTTTCGCATGGCAACCGACGTACCGCATTTATAGTGATGGTCTCATTCCTTGCTGAAAACGGATGGCAGCTCTCGTTAGAGGCTCCTCTCGTGGTAGATGTGTTAGCGAGCCTTGAGAACCAAGCTTTGGATGCACGACCCACACTAGATCCCTTGGTGGAACCCATTCCGCCGGCAACTAGCATGGCATCGTCCGGTATGCGTCAAATTGCATGTTGGTGCATGAATCGCCATGAAAAAGTTCTGCAGCTTCTGGCGACAACAGATTGAACAACGGTCCAATCAAAATAGCTGCAGTAGGTTGCGTTGACGTAGCAAGGCTGGCCGCCTGGGCCCGCCTTCCGGGTGTGCAGATTGAGGCCGTATGCGACGCTGCAGGAGCATTGGCTGCCCGAACCTCAGCCCTTTTCCCGGGGTGTTCTGCATTCACGACGGTGGATGACCTTGTAGCTGCCGGGCCTTACGATCTTGTGGATGTGTCTGTATCTGCCTCGCAGCAGTTTGAAGCCTCGGCTCTCTGCATAAAGAGTAAATGTAACGTGATTTGCTCGGTACCGTTTACCGGTACCTCAGCACTGGCCCAGCTGGTGGGTGGTGCGGCATCTCGGTGCGACCGCCTGTTTGTGCCATCGCTACCTCTACGATTTCATCCACTCATCCAGACATTAAAACAACTTGTTGACGACGATGAGCTTGGGACCGTTGCGCTGGCTGAGGTCTTTCTAAGTGCCGGTAAACCTGCAACGCCCCCTGCACACGGTGCGTCGCTCATTTCCAACCTGCAGGGTGTGGATCTCGCACGTTATATTGCAGGTGAACTAACACTTGTCAAATTCGCGAAGTGTATTACCGATCCCACATGGGAAGTTGACGACACTGCCTCGCTCTTGCTGGAATCAAGCAAGGGTATCGTAACGGTCACTTCTCGCTGGGCACGAGAGGCCTGTGGAAACCGCGTGTCTGTTTCCGGTTCGGCTGGCGCGGCTATTATAGATCTTGACGCAGCGGTCATGCGATACTCTACTGCATCATGGCCAGAATGGCGCACTTCACACGCCTCAGATGCCAGGCCGCTTTGGGAAATGAGTACCCAGATAGCAGAGGCGCTAAAGTCAGATCGAGCCCTCCCAGTAACCTTCAATGATGGGTACGAGGCACTGAGGCTCTGTGGCTATTAAATAATTGTGCCTACTACGTGATTTCGGGAACCGAATTGATATTTTCCCTGTTTGTAATCTGTGAGCGTTTCTGAAATAAATACAGGTGAAGCTCAGCACATAAAGGTGTGAGGAGGCAGATCCAATGGGTGGTTTCCCTGGAAGCCGGGCAAATGCGGCTCCCGCGGTGACAAGTTTTGTTACTATTGGTTGGGGAATTGTTGCAGCATTTACAATGTTTAGGGCGTTATTTTTTGAACATTCTGTAGCACTCGCCTTGGCATACATTATTACTCTTCTGGTGGTTTGGGCAGCTCTAGGACGCAAAAGGTGGGGTAGATTAGCGCTTCTTGGTATGTGTATTGCCATACCGCTTACCTTTGCAGCTGGGCTCACGTATTTTGCATACATAATTGGACACGGAGTCGATCCTTTTATCGATTCGAGCATTTCTGCAAAGTGGATTACCAGCTTCTGTTGTGGGCCAACGCCGGCCGCCGGGCTAATGCTTCTTTCGTTGCTGGCAGGGGTTTGGTTGCAGCATCCGGCAGCGGCAGCCGAATTCGATCGGGGTAAACATATGGCGCTTGCAACTTCCCAAAGGGGAATTGCCGCCTTTCTTGTAGGTTTGTGGCTGGTCCTAGTCTTAAGCTGTTCACTTGGGGCTCAGCCATTTCCTCAGCCGCGTCGAGTTGCAGCAACTACCACGCAGAGAATACGCGTGCTGGCGGTCTCAATCAAGCGGTAGGCATCCTTCATCGCCTGCTCTGCGGTCATCGGGCCATCTGTGATAGAGATGCAAGAGGTAAGTCCAACGGCCTTAAGTGTCTCCTCTGCTTCTCTATCTACCCGGCCAGCGAGTGCAATTACTGGAATACCTAATTGGCAGGCGCGCTGTGCAACAGCCGATACAGCTTTACCTCGCACAGTCTGCCCGTCTATGCTACCTTCACCAGTAAGTACAACATTGCACTTAGCACAGTGCTGGTCAAAATGAAGCGCATCCAGGATCAATTCAGAGCCAGGGGTAAGGGACGCGCCACAGAAGGATGCTAGGGCGGCCCCCAATCCACCGGCGGCGCCGCCTCCCGGGATCCTTTCTGCAGGTGTTCCATTGATGCCAGGCATTAACGTCGCAAAAGCGGTCAGCCCCTCCTCCAATACAGCGACGTCGTGTTGCGAAGCGCCTTTTTGAGGGGCATAGATACGTGCTGCTCCCTGTGGCCCAATCATTGGGTTGTCCACATCGCAGGCGGCTTCGATTGTAATCTCTTTTGAGAGGGCCCAACCCGACGTATCAATGCTGCACACCTGCCTCAAAGCCGCTCCTCCTTCGCTTACCTCCAGCCCCTTACTGTCCAGCAGCCGTACGCCTAGGGCGCGCAACATACCGGAACCAGCATCGGTTGTCGCACTGCCCCCCAACCCCACCACTATATGCCTGCAACCGGCTCCCGCTGCTTCTAAAATAAGCTCTCCAACACCACGAGTAGTTGCTGTAAGTGGTGCCAGCGGCTGGGCAGACGCTAACTGCAAGCCAGCACATTCTGCCATTTCAATAACACCCACGCCTTCCTTGGTCACGCCCCAGCGGGCATTGACTGGTTCGCCTGTGGGCCCGGACACCACAGAACTGCGCAGTTCGCCTCCAGCCGCCGCCATCATGGATTGAAGGAACCCATCTCCGCCGTCGGAAATAGGCAGCAGTACACTGTCGCACCGTGCTTGCGCTGCACCTGATGCCATCGCTTCGCATGCTCGCTGGGCACTAAGCGATCCTTTAAAGCTATTTGCGCAGCATAGTACTTTCACTATAGAACCCCTCCAATACCGGTAGCGATTGGCACTACATAGCCGCTCTATGTTACGCGGCATACGTGATGCAATTTGACTTACGCCATGTCGTCAGTATACCGGGATGTGGTATTG
Organism: bacterium; assembly: GCA_021777995.1. Classification (GTDB taxonomy): domain Bacteria; phylum Armatimonadota; class Chthonomonadetes; order Chthonomonadales; family Chthonomonadaceae; genus JAJZFK01. The sequence continues at coordinate 7,331 of JAJYCW010000054.1, read as the reverse complement.
CTAACATAATCGTAAGGTGAATTACCACCACAGGGGTTTTGAGACTTATGGTACGTTGACGGACGTTATGGCACAGGCTATAATGCAAATGGAGGTGTTTTACTTGTTAACTGAAGATCAGGTGCGTAATATTTTCATTGAGACCGATGCGCTGCGCCAAGGGCATTTTCTACTCTCATCCGGGATGCATAGTAACGAATATTGGGAGAAGTTTTGGGTGCTACAGCATCCACGGCTAGTAACTCAGCTTTGCACAGAAATTGCCCGACGGTTCGAGAACTCAGAAATACAGGCCGTAATGGGCCCAACCACGGGCGGTATACTTCTGGCATTTGAAACTGCCCGCATTTTGGGAACAAGGGCGCTCTATGCAGAAAAGGAAGGCGGTAGTCGCGCCTTACGACGTGGACTAAAGCTGGAGCGTGGTACGCCGATTCTCATTGTTGACGATGTGATGACTACAGGCGGTGCGACACGAGAATGCCTTGAGCTTGCAGAGAGGCATGGAGCTAATGTTCAGGGAGTTGCGATTCTAGTTGATCGTAGCGGTGGTACTGTCGACCTCGGCATTCGCACTGAGTCGCTGCTTAATGTAAAAGCAGATGTCTACGACCCTGCCAAATGTCCACTATGCGACAAAGATCTTCCACTCATTTCTCCCGGAACCACTCATGACCGCTAGCCGGATTTTATCAGTTGTTATGCTTGGTGCCACCCTTGCATTGGGCGGCTTATCTGCAACCGCAGAGGCTGCAGATGTCCCCCCCACACCACATTTGGCTCCAATTTTACTACACCTCAAGCGTAGCGAATGCCCGGTGCGCCTGGGTGGTGTCTTTTTGTGGGGACTTGGTGACCAACACAATGTACTCTATGACTCCGCAGGCAATGCGGAGAAACTATCGGATGCGAATCGAGAATGGATCGCCGATAACTGTGATCTTGCCGCGATTCCCTCGGTTTGCCTGTCACCATCAACATACCCCTGGATAGTTAAACACTACCCCGCATTTACAGGTCTGCTGTATCTGTACGCATCCTGTTTGTACACAACCCCACACTATGGAAGTGCTGGAATCTTTGGTGCAGGCATGGCAGCATACACGCTTCGCACACTGTCAGGAGCCGAAGTTCCCTTTCCAGGTCGGGATGGACATTGGATGACCTTTGGAAGCAGGCATTGGGCGCAGTTTTGGAAAATGCAGGCTGCAGAACAGTGCAAACAATATGGTGCTCAGGGTACCGTTGCCGCGGAGCTGCCAGTTAACAATACCTTTGTGCAGCTCCCTCAACAGTTTAAACCGTTTAATGCACGTGCGGACGCAACTACCAGATGGTTGGCAGCTGCGCATGATCCTGGGCGTACACTGCTTGTCCCCGCTGCGCTGGATTTTGAGAGACCCGCCGATATCGCTACGCTGCCTCCACAGGTAATTGAACCACATCTGCAGGGCACGTTGTGGGATGAATATTACCCCCTGGTAGATGGCGCCTGGCTTGAGGGCTTTGTTCGGCCATATTGGAACGATGAAACCATAAGTTCAACACAATGGGAAATTCAACTGGAGGCTCTTGACAGGTATGCCGAAGCTGGCCAAGTATTTATAGCCATGGCAGCATATAAAAATCCTCAGGAACTAGAAAGTGACCTGGCCTCTTATCTACTGGTGGTGCACCACCAGGGAAGAGCAGTTTTTCAGCCAATGCCACTTGACCTGCAAGGGCACCCGGACGCAGGATACAGCCTTGCGGTATTGCGCGAACAAGTTAAAGAATACCCCGGTTATTTTAACGTACCCCTTGGCCGGCCAATACAGGTGCGACATATGGTTCCAGATGGTAAATTAAATGTTTGGGTTCGCAAGTTTCAGCATGGCGTGGTCTATTTTAACTCCGCTCAGAAGGGTTCGTTGACCGTTAATTTAGGGGCCCCCATGCGACGCATGAACGGCACACTTACAAGCCGCGTGGAACTGCCACCCATGACAGGCGCTGTACTTCTATACTCCTCTGGCCCACTGGCAGCAGACTAGTACATCCGCGTCAAGATTATCCAAACAGAAAAAAGAAGGGCCCCACCCATGTGGGGCCCTTCTGGTTCGCTTTGTTGCAGCTACTATCCGCACTCACACTTAGCTGCGGAGACGTTCGCGGTATACGGCTGAGTATTAAATGCGCGGTTACGTCGCGCCTTGCGTTTCGTACGTTGGGCCATTAAGCCAGGTCACGCTACGCAGTTCAAACATTACTCAGCGGTATTATGCCTCGACGAGTAGTCCGGTGGCGTCATTCAGAAACTCCTTCGAGAGAACCTGACCACAATACCAAACCATAAGGTGGTAACATACTATGTGTCTTCCTCCCTCCTCAGAAATTTTGTCCGAACTGTCACCCATAGGCTGCCTAACAAACACACCTGCCTGGCAGTCCTTCGCGTGATTGCGGCGGTAACATCGCACAGAACACCGAACCAATCCAAACCCAACCATCACCGTCGCTCATCACTCGGTTATTCCATGTTTTCCTGTGTGTCTGCACTATTATTGACGAGTCTATCCGACATTTGAGTTCCCGCCTAAGGCTCAATTTTTTGGTATTTTTGCGCCTACCACTCAACAGGGCATAATACTGTAACGAAGCATATTTAACCATGGTATAATATAATCATCAACTATTGTATATTATCACTATGATCTAGCGTTAATCTTGGTATTAAACGTTGGTTACACACTTCTGGAGGTTCCCTGGCATGGCGACTCCCTCTGTTGAGGACTACATTAAGGCTATCTATAAGGTTCAACTTGAGGCAGATAGCGTCAGCGCTCAGGATATCGCGTCCAGACTTATAGTTTCGGCTGCAGCCGTGAGTAAGATGTTGAAGCGACTGCAGGAATTACGATTAGTTGACCACACGCCATATCAAAGCATAACACTTACGCCCAGTGGGCAAAAAATGGCGATGGAAATTGTGCGGCACCACCGCCTTCTAGAATTGTATCTTGTGGAGGCGCTGGGATACAGTTGGGATGAGGTTCACATAGAGGCGGAGCGCCTGGAACACCACATTAGTGAAGAGTTTGAACAAAAGATTGATACATTAATGGGCCACCCAACACGGTGCCCACATGGCGATCCTATTCCAGATAAGGACGGAAATATAGCTTCGGTCACGCGAACAACCCTTGCTACAGAGCCTCCTGGTCGACTAGTTGTAAGTCGCGTAAGCGACGCGGATGCAGCGCTCCTTCGTTTTTTAAAAAGTGAAGGAGTTTTCCCCGGCACAGATATTGAGCTGATTGAGCAGGAACCCTTTGGTGGTGCATTTGTTGTGCGTTTGGAAGATCGAATCGTGCGCATTGCTCCCGATGCAGCCAGGCAGATATTTGTTGAGCCTGCAGGAGTTTCAGGATGAGTAAATTACCGCACGATCAATCAGACCTACTGCTGCAAACCCCAGATGGACAAACACTCAGCCTTGCAGACATTCACGGTTCAATCAAGGTTCGCAACTCGGGGGCCTTTTTTAAGCGCCTGCTATCCTTTGTAGGACCAGGATATCTTATTGCCGTAGGTTACATGGATCCCGGTAACTGGGCAACAGATATTGCAGGCGGTGCCCAGTATGGCTATCTTCTCCTGTCCGTGGTTATGATCTCCAGCCTGCTAGCTATCTTTTTGCAGGCGCTGTCTGCCAGGTTGGGGATCGCGGCACGGCGTGATCTCGCGCAGTGTTGTGCGCAAGCCTACTCCAAACCTGTACGGACTTTTCTCTGGATTTCAGCAGAAATTGGCATAGTTGCCTGCGATATTGCCGAGGTACTTGGAGCGGCGATCGCCCTAAACCTGCTCTTTCATATTCCGCTCATCGGTGGCGTCATCATCACATCAATGGACGTCCTATTGGTGCTCGCACTTCAAAATCGCGGGTTCCGTTGGATTGAAGGTCTGGTGATACTCCTAATCGGCCTGATGGTCATCATTTTTTCGGCCGAGGTGTTCATGGCTCACCCCGCGCTTCGTCAATTGGCTGCAGGGTTTGTCCCTCATTGGCAAATTGTAAGAAATGGTGCCATTCTTTACCTTGCACTCTCTATTCTGGGTGCAACCGTTATGCCGCACAATCTGTATCTCCATTCAGCGTTGGTGCAAACTCGGAAGGTCGACGACACCGATGAAGCACGCAAGGACGCCGCACGCATGGTTGGCGCCGATAATTTCTTTGCGCTTATGATTGCGCTGTTCGTAAATGCTGCAATTCTTGCGCTTGCTGCTGCAACATTTTATCCAGCGCACAAAGACATTGGCGATATTCAGTCGGCGTTCAAGATGCTCACACCCATCTTAGGAACGTCACTTGCCGCACCGCTGTTCGCGGTAGCGTTGCTTGCAAGTGGGCAAAACTCTACGCTCACGGGTACCCTCGCCGGTCAGGTTATACTGGAAGGTTTTACATCCTTTCGCATTGCACCATGGCTCCGGCGGCTCATTTCCAGGCTGCTTGCAATAGTACCTGCAGTATTTGCAATTGCCTTGTGGCAAAGCAGCGGATTAGATAAACTACTCATCTTTAGCCAGGTAGTACTCAGCATACAACTCCCAATGGCACTTATTCCGCTTGTTCAGTTTACGGGTGATAAGAAGTTTATGGGTCCACTAGTAGTTAACCGATGGATAAAATATGCGGGTTGGCTGACGGCTGTTGTCATTACGGGGTTAGATGTGTATATGGTATTCACATCGTTATAATTAGGCTGGCTTGGCAAAAGGACCACCCCAAATAAAAAAGCACGATATCCCCAATTCGGGGATATCGTGCTAGTTTTTTGTACATGGGTCGTATAGGACTTGAACCTATGGCCCGCTGATTAAGAGTCAGCTGCTCTACCAACTGAGCTAACGACCCGGAACAATGTCCAATTTTACCCTGTTCGCCTGGCTATCGTCAAGGCTACCGTGGGAACAACGAACGACCGGGATACCAAAACGGCACTTCAGCTCGCTCGCTTCGCGTTTTGTTTAGTTATACTCGCATCCCCACGTAGCCGATAAGAAGTTGATACCTACGCCGTGGGCTTTTCACCGGCCTCGTCAAGTCGTCGCTTTACTTCCGCATACACTTCACTAGAGAGTGGTCCCCGCTCGCTTATAGCGATATTTTCGTGCAAGTGTTCTGGAATGAGCGTACCCACTATAGTGGTGTGGATGTGAGGGTGTGAAAGAAGAAACCGGAGCAGGAACGCAGTTCGACTCTCTCCCTCGCCTCGGAGTTCATCTAGCTTGGCGCGTTCAAATACCGCCCATCGGTCCGTGCTGCCAAGTCCTGTTCCCGGCTCTCCGCGCGCCACTCCTCCGCGATCGATGATCCCTGCGCCCGCTGTTGCAGCGTGGGTAATGATGTTTTCATGTGCACGTTCCAGGGCTGAATACGGAATTTGGAAGGTATCAAAAATACCCATGTTGATATAAGTTTCAATGTGCGGGAGTGTAGAGGAAATACCTATCCATCGAACCTTACCTTGCGCCTTCATCTCCTGGAGAGCCGCACCTAGTTCCCCTTCATTAAACTGCTCGACGGTAGGATTGTGCAACTGCATTATGTCAATGTAATCTGTCTTCATGCGGTTGAGACTCTCGTGCAGCCCCCGAAAAAGATTCGCGTGTGTCCAAACGTGCGGTGTGTCGTCAGTGGATTCATCTCGTCGAACAACAGTACACCCGCATTTCGTTGCAAGGTAATACTCGCTTCTACGCTGCGAGATAAACTTCCCGATAAACTCCTCACTACGCCCATAGTCGTTCGAGGTGTCGATAAAATTGATCCCGGCATCCAGAACGGCATTTAAAATTCTGTCTGCCTCACCATCTGTAACCGGTCTACCGCCCCATATGCGGCTGCCTCGAATCTCCATGGCTCCATAGCCGAGACGGGATACTTCCATACCTGTCTTGCCGAGCAACCTTGCCTGCAATTTCATTCTGAGAGCCTCCAGTTTCAAATAGCGCTGCCCATGGTGATCGATTCAAAGGGGATTGGGGAAGCACAAAATTAAAACAGGGGCAAAACTTTGTCGGTTTTGCCCCTGTACTTGGTTATTCGTCTTTAATTAGGCGAGGAATGGAACCCAGATCCTCAAGAGCATGATGAAAATCACGCATCTCAGTGATCGTGATGGGCCCTAGCGTTTGAAACGCAAGCCTCTCTGGTTCAGATGAATCAAAGGTCACCTCGCTCAAAAGGTTATCCGACCATTCATCCTGGCGAACAAACATCTCGCCCAGTTTCTTACAGTTAGAACAACGGTACCTTAGATAGATATAACTCGGCCCAAACTGTCGTTCGTAATACCGTTGCCTCATAACGTCGCGCTGCAGAATACGACGACCACACTGGCACTTCAGGCTGGTCTTCATTCCGTCTTCACCTCCGACCGCGGCACCTAGCTACGCTGTCCGTAAGCCTGTGCAATGCGACCCTTACGCGGAATGGGAGGAAACTAATTCCGCGGGCTTTGCAGCCGACCCGGCTTACAGGTATTATACCACGTTCCACCAAAAAACGTTGCATTAAGGCTACCTCCTCCTCCGTTCGCTGTCATATGCCTTCAAACGGGTGTCACAATGGTAAACTAAATTACGTGCCACTCTCCCCCGGGACCAGGCATGTTGTTCCAAGGATACCGTTATGAATTCTGTCCACCCAGTGTTAAAGGTTGCCGTGGTTGGTGCCTCAGGATATGGAGGAGGTGAACTTCTTCGCCTGTTGCTCGCACATCCGGGCGTTGAGCTCTGTTGCGCGGTTTCTCAAACATATGCTAATCAGCCGCTTCACGTTGCTTGGCCCGGTATTGCACATGTCACCCAGATGACGTTTTCACGTGAACTTGGTGACACTGCCTACGACGTTGTCTTTCTTGCTCAGGAAAACGGCAAGGCAATGAAACAGGCTGCAGACCTGCTAGACAGGGGTATTAAAGTAGTTGACCTGTCGGCAGACTTCCGATTTAGAAATTGCAGTATCTACGCACAATGGTACACTAACCACTCCGCACCGGAACTTGCCGCAGAAGCTGTATACGGCCTACCTGAGCTGTATCGTGAGGAGATACGGAGTGCTCGCCTGGTAGGCAATCCTGGATGTTACCCCACGGCGTCTATACTGGGACTGGCCCCGCTCCTTAAGACTGGGTGCATCGACACTTCAACTATTATTATTGACGCTAAATCAGGGGTTTCAGGTGCGGGCCGGGCTAAATTTAGCCTTGATTACCACTACCCTGAAGTGGAAAGCAGCGTTTCCGCCTACAAAATCGCAGGAACGCACCGACACACTC
>JAJYCW010000169.1 GCA_021777995.1 bacterium | reverse complement strand
GCAGATTGCTTCCGTTAATCCCATGCATGTCAATTTGTACAACGGTGGCACGGACCTCACAGCGCAGCTCGTGGGTTCTGGGTTTGGCACCAATGCTGTCGCGATGATGGATGGTCAGTCTGTAAGTTCGTCAGTGGTTGGTCCGGGCCTCGTAACGGTGATGGTGCCATCGGCAAAAATCACAACTGGCGCGCATGTATTTACGTTGGTGGACCCAAATATTGGTAACACAAGCAATACGGTGGTTATGTTGGCCAACCAGGTGCGAATTGCTGCTACATTTGGCGCAACGAGCAACACCGGGCAGTTTACTCAACAGATTTCGCTCACGAATGCTGGTTTTGGTACTGCCTACAATGTTCATCTGGTAAGCGCACAGTTAATCTACTCCAATGGAACCATCGTGAACCTTGCGGTACCTTCAACAACGGCGAACCTCACCGGAAGTATAAGCCAGGTGTACACCGTGTCGGGCGCCGTAGTTCCTTCTGGATCGACCCCTGTACTCGTCGTGAAGTGGGCCTATTCAGGTGGTGCGGGCAGTGCAGCAACCCGCCTGGCGTTCTAGAGTGAGGTAATGCACGACTGTGATTGGTTATGCGGTGGTTGTTGACACTTATGTTACCGCCGCGTTTAAAGTGGGGGCCGGATTACGCAATCCGGCCTCCACGATTAATCTGTCGATGAAGTGATATGACTGATACATGCACTCAAACAGTACACGAGCTAGTGATGGGGCTTACGATCCTTGGTAGTACCGCTAGATGACATAGCGCTAAACGATGGTGCTACGCTATCAACTAGGTGTTCAATAATCCCGGCATGAGCGGCCTGGAGCTTGTTAGCCTGCGCACGCACTATGTCGCAGTCCGCGAAAGAGGGTGGCAGGGTACGTTGACGAACGCGTTCAATCAGGTCCTGGAAAACACGGTCACTCAGCTCAAAGAGTCGCCCATAAATGAAAATCGCACCGGGGTTAAACAGGTTGACAATTGCCGCAACTCCTATTGCCAGATAATCTAGCAGACCGGAGAGCTCTTCTTCTGGCCAGTACTCACCAGATCTTGCCATGGCAAGCACCTGTTCAATTGTAACGTGACAGTTGAGTTTAGCACCTACCTGACGTGCCATAGCAGTATCGCTTGCGACGGTTTCAAGGCAGCCTTTGTTGCCACAACCACACTGCCTGCCGTGCAGGTCTACAGTTATGTGCCCAATTTCTCCTGCGAGGCCGCTGTGGCCACTGAGGATGCGACCACCATCCATTACGCTTAGGCCAATACCAGTGCTGATGTCGAGCAGCGCAAAGTCATCTCGTCCGCGTGCGGCACCATAACGTGATTCAGCAAGGCACAAGCCCTGCGTCTCATGAATCATGACACAAGGGTATGGCAGCAGGGCGCCGATGTCCGCAGCAGGTGAGTGGCCATTGGTCTGCGGGACGTTTGGCGACAGGATGGACATGTTATTGCGCGCATCTATAAGGCCAGGTACGCTTATGCCAACTCCCAGAGTAGTAATGTTAGAAGCACTCGTACACCGACCCACGGCGGCAACGCAGTCTGATATTAACTCGTCGTAGTCGGGTGGAGTAGCAAACCGAATGACTGTTTCGGATGTCGCACGACCATCAAGGCCCGCAACGGAAACGGTACACTCTTCTGCATCAATGACAACCCCAACCACCTGGGCCGATATTCTTGCAAGCCTCAGCTTGCGAGCCGGCCTTCCCGGTACCGCCTCACGTGCATCCATCTCTTCTAGTAGTCCGGCCTGAAGGAGGCTCTCCACTGCGCGCGACACAGTGGGTGCACTAATACCCGATGACCGTGCAATTTCAGCTCGAGACAGCTCCTGGCCAGGTTGCAAAACTCGTAAAACCTGATAGGCGTTTAATTTACCCAGTAGTGCCGGCTGAGCAATGGACGAGCGCGTGCCAGAGCCTGGTCTGCGAAGCATGCTGATTGATATCCTCGTTTTATTATGCTTGTACGCACAGAAACAATGCATTCCTAGCCTTGAAGAATACCTTATTCGTGACGGCTAGCGATAGAATTGTTGATTTTGGTAATTTGCTTTAGGAATAATGACGGTGATGAATGGGGTGTTAGTGCGTTGGGAGAAGCTTGTGTCACTGCCGGATTACACTATCGTTGGTACCACTTGTTCGTCCCACATATATTGGAATTAACGCTGCACATTTGAAGAGTGGCTCGTGCCCGTACTACTGCCACCGGAAATATGCTTGCAGATGGCTGTAGCATTGTTCTGGCTAGGAGCAAACGGGTGCTTCACGTGAAAATGGTATTTACATAGTGATATCGAAAGAGAAGGTATATTTTACTATATTGCGGAGATGGGAAACCCTAGGATGACCTTTAGCATGACTTCCTTGCGATATTTACCCGGGTATATAGCAAATCGTAGATGCCGCCGTGTTACTAACTGCGGGTATCGTCTTGCGTTGTGCCACCAGCGAGCTAGCAGACAATGACTGGTCTCCCAGGTGTTCCACTTCCTGGTGGTACCGGAAATAACGAGCCCCAGCTACCAATACGGTGGCTTAAGCTTATGTGCGTTACGTTGCCACTCATCATCCTTAGTACCGGCTGGATAGCGAACTCTGAGATGAAGACGGCGGTTACCGAGATAACTATCTCTTCGCTGTTCATGGGGGTAACCTTCATTCTCTTCGTGGTGACACTTCTCAATCTACTGGTTCGTCGATATTGCCGTGACCATTGGGCTCTTACCCAGCTAGAGATGATGGCATTGTATACAATGCTCTCAATGGCCAGCGCAGTAGCCGGTGTGGGTAATTATGGTTTTTTCCTGCCGTTCCTGGCCAATCCATTTTATTACAACACTGCGTCGAATGGCTGGAGGGGATGGTGGCCGTTACTACCCGACTTCATCGGCCCACGCAGTAAGGCAGTATTAAAGCCATTCTATCTGGGCCACTCCTCCTTTTTGCAGCCAGGTATTCTACAAGCATGGGCCAGGCCGCTCATAATTTGGTCTCTGTTTTTCCTCATGCTCATTTGGACTACTCTCTGCCTTGCATCCATGCTGCGGCGGGGCTGGGAGAGCGAGGAGTATCTTCCGTTCCCGGTCATCGCGCTACCCTTAGAGATGACTCGCCCAGGCGCACCGCTCTATTCTAACCGGCTGCTTTGGCTCGGTTTCGCCATACCGGCGCTGCTTCACTCCATTAACTCGCTCCATAGTATCTATCCCACCTTGCCATTTTTTCCCGTAAACTCTGTACACGATGCCATACCAGATTTTGGCTTGAGCACTCCCTGGACGGGAATGGGCTCGTTTTTCTATATGCTCCATCCTGCAGGAGTGGGATTCGGATATCTAATCAATACTGATGTGTCATTTTCGCTGTGGTTTTTCTACCTATTGAAGAAGCTCGTGCTGGTATGGGCAGTTACCATGAACTTCAGAAACGCCGCAACGGGCTGGGGTGTGGAGGCCAATGGGCAGTTTCCCTACATTAGTGCGCAGGGCTGGGGGGCGTGGGTAGGGCTGGCTGTTATCGTACTATGGAGTGGGCGAAGGCATCTAAAGGGTTACATTTATCGTGCTATTCATGGTGATGCAGCGGGCATTGATGCCGATGAGCCAATGAGTGCGAGATTAGGCTTTTTTGGCTTCGTGCTTGGGTTCTTGTCGTTATGCACGTTCGTTTGGGTACTTGGCGGCTCATGGTGGCTACCACCGTTGTTTTTCGGTATCTACGTGCTGATAGTTATTACGTTGTCGCGTATACGGGCGGAGACCGCCGTTCTTTCCAGTGAACTGGTATGGGTAACGCCGCAAAGTATGATACCCGGACTGCTTGGAACCAACCATATGAGCCACACGGACATGGTTCACATGGCGACGCTTTCGTGGTTCAATACGGACTACCGTGCAGTGCCAATGCCGCACATGCTGGAGGGGTTTGTGGGGCAGCACCGCTCTCGTGGACGCATGAGCAGCCTTGTATGGGCAATCATGTTTGCTGCTGCCGTTGCCATGGTTGCCGCACTTCTGTGGGACCTTCAACTCTACTACTCACTAGGTGCGGCTACCGCAAAGGTGAACGCCTGGCGAATACTTAAGGGATCAGAACCGTGGAACAATCTTCAGCACTGGATACAGGATCCGACGCCTCCTAATTTCTCAATGGCAATTGCCATGGTTTTTGGAGGGGTAGTTACCGCTATATTGACTGTACTGCGAATGCGATTTGTTGACTTCCCGTTAAATGCAGCGGGGTATGCCTTTAATATGACCTTTGCCAATGACTTCTTCTGGTGTGATATGCTTGTAGCCTGGCTCCTGAAGTCACTCATTATGAGATATGGCGGGCGTGAACTTTATCGGAAGTGTCTTCCGTTTTTTCTTGGCCTAATTCTGGGAGATTTTGTGACGGGTTCGGTGTGGTCTATCATTGGAACTGTTCTGCATCTTAATCTGTTCCGAACGTTTTCCACTTGAGAGCCGGCCCGTAGATTGTGGCAAGAATTGCGGGGTGGTGAACCAGGGCAGAGGTTGAGACTGGTGCTCAATGAAGACATATTCGGTATAGCCTACGGTACGAAAACGTTGTTGCGGTGCCAGGATAATGCAGACAAATCGGGTGCGAACCGATCTTCCTGAGGAAGGAGAATTCGTACTCCAGCCGGCACAAAACGTTCTGACGCGACTAGATGCGAGGAGCATACCAACCTGTAATCATCATCTATAGCCACCCCTCCATTTCGAAAGACTAGCGCATGGTTTGCACAGAGATTAATGCCATTGCGGGGGTCGTGGTTGTGATATTGGTCCACAGGTAGAATGTGTACTGGGTTTGAGATGGTGTTACCATTGGGCATCTCTGCATTCATTCGGCATATGGCACAGCGATTTGCATATAAATTACGTACGGTGTCATCAAAAAGCCATTTCGAGAGGAAGTACATGTCGTTTGCAGGCTCCGCAATCATTCGGTACTTGAAGAGTTCGAAGTCCTGCCCTAAATATCGCAGCAACGCCGCCGACCTCATATCTGGCGGGAGCGACTGGATATGATGTTGTAGTGACACGCCAAAGTACTCGGCTAACAGTGCACTACGCAGATAATCACGCTCTACCGCACCCTGAACGAGCTGCCAAAGTTCAATGTCGAGCGATGCCGATACTCCGGCCGCGTTGAGACGCTTGATTGTTGGATTATCCCCAATGTCGTCCTTGGGTAACTTGCCGCCGTTGCGGCCCTTCAAGTGCCAAAAGCCCTCGTACCGTAGAAAATAAAATGGGTTAGCAGGGCGTTGCAGCCAGCTGTTGGTGCCGTCAAGAACATCCCAGTGCGCCTGAAAGCAGAACACGAGGTCTTCATTGAGCCTTATTTCATTATCAATAAGCTTCCCAGCTTCAATTTGCCAGAGAACCGCCAGCAACATGATTGGTTTGTGCGGTGCACGGCGACCGCCATTTATGTTGCAGTGGAGGCTGCGGAATTGTCTGTAATAATTCTCAAGTAAAACTGTTGTCATACCGATCACCGATTGTTTTGTAGAGAACTAATCGCCTTCTTTATCCCGGGGCATGCGTGTTGCCGGGTCTATTGTGAACTGAACATCTGCAGTGCTCGCAGCCAGGCATCTTTCTCTGCACCGCGAGGCTCGTGCTGATACCTATAGTCGCTTTTGCGCACAATCTCCATGAGCTGGTCCCTTAAAAGCTCTACACGCCGCCGCTTCTCCTCCTGCAATACGGTCGATTGTGGCTCTGGAACAATGGTGCGAAGCATATCGCAGTGCCTCGAACACAAGCCATACCTCGATTGTATCAGGGCGTCTACAAAGCTGCCGCTCAGGCGGATACTTTCTGCTGCTGCCTTCAAATAGCGCGCTTCTGCATCCTGTTCATCAATACAGCAAAGGCACTGGGAGCCCAAGTCGCGCTTGCGTCGTGGGGCAGGCCATCTCCGGAGCCTTGTAGATTCACCGTCGCACTTAAGGCTGCGTTCCACTACATCCAGGTAGAGTATTGCGGTG
>JAJYCW010000053.1 GCA_021777995.1 bacterium | reverse complement strand
GATCTGAGCGGCATGGTTTGCACGAAATACGGAGTCATACACTGCAACCGCCTCTGGGCATGCAGGCGCGCCAAACGAGAACGTGCGTGTAATATCAGAGTGGTAGCCATTGTAAGTGCTCCCAATGTCCAGCACGACTACGTCGCCAACCTGCAGCGCGGTGGTATTGCTGTCGTGATGCGGCATTGCACCATTTGCGCCAAAGCATACAAGTGGGGTAAAACCTGGTTCTACCCCACGCGCCGCCAATTCATCCACAACCATCTGCTGCACAGCCTTCTCGGTTATGCCCGTAACCAGGGAACCCATGACCTCATCAGCTACAGCGTCAATGTCGTCGGCCGCACGCTGCATCCACTCAAGCTCTACGGTTGTCTTAATGCGCCGCAGCATAGATATTGCTTCATCTGCGGGAAACACCTGTATCCCCGGAAGAATAGCCATAAGGTTTATAAGGTGCACTGCGTGCAGCTCGTCGTCAACTAAAACCTTTGGGCGGTCAGGTATGTTCAGCTCGCGCACAATTTCAAGAGCAGGGGCTGCCCAGCCATCGCTATCCTGCCAGGTAACGACTCGCTCAACTCCAGCCCGGTTACCCTTGGCTGCCTGTTCATTCAAGGAAGGTACTAAAAAGACAGCCTCACCGCTTGCTGGTATAAATAACACCAATAGCCGCTTGTGGCCGTTCTCCGAATACCCAGAGAGGTACCGCATCTGATCTGTCCAGCTCACAAGGGTAAGGTCATAGCCTTGTACCGTCATAAGCCGCTGAAGTTCGCCTATTCGTTGTTTGAACTCGTTCATTTTTGTCACCGTGCTAAATTGATCGCCGCTTTACTCGCGTTCCATCTGGTCCATCCGCAACGTCATATCCCATCGAAATTATCTCATCGCGCAGGGCATCCGATCGTGACCAGTCACGATTGCGGCGGGCAGCATTGCGCTGCTCAATAAGCACCAGCACCTCCTCACCTAGTGGCTCATCCTGTTTCATGGCACGCTTTGCAATATCAAGCCCAAGCACCGCGTCAAACTCCAACCATAGTTTTCGGCTCTGGTACGAGTTAAGCAGGCCAACTGCGTGGGGCACACCAAGGTCATCATTTAGCGCAGTCAATACGCGGCGACGTGCCTGTTGGTACGCGGCATCGTCGGCTTTAAGCACGTCGTCCTCGTCCGTAAGTGCATAGACCTTACGCAGACCCGTTGTAGCTGCTTCAAGGGCAGCCACAGAGAAGTTGAGCTCGGCACGATAGTGGCCCTGAAGACAGAAGTACCGGTAGCCAAGAGGATCGCAACCTAAATCGACTAACGACTGAAGTGTATTAATGGAGCCACCCTTAGACTTTGAAATCTTCTCCTTGTCCATTAGAAGAAACTCGCCGTGCATCCAGTATTTAACAAAGGGCACATGAGTCGCTCCCTCACTCTGCGCGATCTCATTTGTGTGGTGAACAGGGATGTGATCCACGCCGCCACAGTGAATATCAAAGGTTTCGCCAAGGTAGGTCATCGACATCGCCGAACACTCAATGTGCCAACCGGGATAGCCCGTTCCCCAAGGACTAGTCCATTGCATAATGTGGCTAGGTTTGTTCAAAAACCAGAGCATGAAGTCGGACGGATTTCGCTTACTCTCATCGGTAACGACTTCTTCACGGGCCGTTCGCTGCCCCGTAAGGTTAAGGCGGGCCAGCTTGCCATAGTCGGCAAAACGAGCGGTATCGAAATAGACGCCTTCCGACGTAGTATAGGTTAAGCCGGCCTCTTCCAGCCGTTGTATTAGCTCAATCATCTGAACGACATGCTCGGTTGCTCGCGGAGCACGCGTGGGAGGCAGGATATTGAGCCGCTCAGTGTCGTGGAAGAAAGCCTGCTCGTAGAAGCGGGCTATTTCGTAGGGTGACCGATTTTCGCGGCGAGCCGCAACCTCCATCTTGTCATCACCGGCATCCTCGTCAGTGGTCATATGGCCAACGTCCGTAATGTTCATAACGTGCGTGACGTCATAGCCGTTGAATTCCAGAACACGCCGCAAAATGTCTTCAAAAATGTAGGTTCGAAGGTTACCGATATGTGCGTAGTTGTATACCGTTGGACCGCAACAATAAAGATGCACCTTGCCCGCTTCCATGGGAATAAATTCCTGTTTTGTGCGGGTCATGGTATTAAAGAGCATCAACGGTATATTTTGGTCGGGTGTAGTGGTCATAGTGCTAAAAGTATACCCTGCTACCCTTCACCGCAGTCCCAGGATGAGCTCCCATTCAAGCCTCTTGACAAGCTTCGGTTCGTGCGACCTTTCATTTTGTTCGCACGTAAAATATGACGACTGAAATGGCTCGATCATTCAGTAGACAAAATAGGAGGAATGATTTATCGATAACGTTCGTCGCGGCGGTCAGTAATTCTCATGCGTTCAGTTAATGCGCTTCCCATTTTATGCCTTAGCAAGCTATTACAAGGTAAACTTTAGCCGTGGGCTTGGTCAACAATGATTTGGACAATGCCATCCTCTCCGCGCTCAAGCCACTCACCAAATAATCACTGCACACAGCCTACCATAGGAGTGCCAACATGAAACGACGCGATTTTCTAAGATACGGAATGGGTACCCTTGCCGCCGCAACCGTACCCACACAGGCAGGAGCCGCATTATTGGGCACAACTCCTGTTGAACTTACCACCATGCTGCCTCGTCAGGGTGGTGCCCTTCCTCGCCGGGTAGAGCTGCTCGATGATAACTGGCTGTTTCACCCAGACAAGGTATTACTGCAGGGTAAGCCCGTCACTGGTTGGGAGTGGATGCCAGGTACACCCGATCAGGAGCACATGATGGTGGGTCCAGATGCTGCGTCGCTCTCAGGATGGACTGCCACAACACCTGGCGTAAGTACACTGCAGCCAAACTCCTATGGCTGGTTTAGAACAACGCTTCCCAACCTGAAGGGCGGACACAAGGTCCTGCAGTTCTCCAGCGTGGACGACAACGGTACCGTTTTCCTTAACGGCAAGCGCCTCATATACCATGAAGGTTGGTCATCGCCTTTTCTCGTGGACCTTGGCAGCGCATGGAACGACCACGGGCCGAACGTACTCGTGGTTCTAGTTCAAAACGTAGACGGACCGGGCGGTATTATGGGTGCGGTTTCACTGGGGATGTTGCCGCCAGGCGAAGATTTCAGGAGCCCTGTCTATAACGATACCCACTGGAGGAAAGTACAACTTCCGCATGATTACATTGTTGAGGGGCAATATAGCAAAACCGCAGACGCAGGCCATGGCTCATTGCCAGTCTTTCCCGCTTGGTATCGGAAACACTTCTATGTCTCTTCAGATGATAGCGGCAAGAGCGCATGGCTCTACTTTGAGGGCATCTTTCGTAGCGCGACCATCTATCTAAACGGTGTAAAGGTTCACTTTCAGGACGGCGGATATAACTCATTTCATGTAGATATTGCTCAGCACCTTCGTTTTGGTGAGAACAACGTCCTCGCAATCCATGTCGATCCCACGGGGTTTGAAGCTGGTGGTACGAGGGAGGAGGCATTTACCGACACGTATGGCTTAATATAGCGGATCCAGTTCACGTTGCACCGTGGGGTGTTTACGTCACGAGTGAGGTTCATAACGTTCTGAGCAACCCGTCGGCCGACCTGACAATTGAGACAAAGATTGTCAACCAGTCCCACGTTCATACCGAAGTGCGGGCCTCCACCGCGATAGTAGCACCGGATGGTTCAACGGTAGGAAGTACGGGTGGCGTCGTATCTCTGCCACCGTATAGCGAACGAGTGGTCTACCATCACGTAACCATAGAACACGCGCAGTTGTGGTCATTAGAGGAGCGACACCTCTATAACGCGGTTACCACTATTGAGGGCAACGGCCGCACGATCGACAAGCATACACAACGGTTCGGCGTTAGAACCCTGCGGTTCGATCCAGATTATGGGTTCTTCCTGAACGAAAAATCTGTAAAGCTGCAAGGCACGTGTAACCACCAGGACTTTGTGGGCGTTGGTATTGGCATGCCAGACAGCATACTGTACTGGCGAATGGCGCAACTAAAGGAAAAGCTGGGTTGCAATGCCATAAGGTGTTCTCATAATCCGATGTCACCGGCAATGTATGAGGCGTGTGACGAACTTGGCCTGGTAGTAATGGATGAGATTCGCCATCCGGGTGACTCTCCTGCCGCAAAGGCAAACGTGGGCACACCTTATAAGAACACCGCTCACGTAGAATCAATGATCTTGAGGGATCGCAATCACCCAAGCGTCATCATGTGGTCGTTGTCTAATGAGGAGTGGGCCGTACAGGGTGACCCATACGGCGCCGAAATGTTCTCATACTTGATGGATGCGGTGCACAAACACGACACTACGCGACCTTGTACCTCGGCGGTCAATGCAGGTCCCGGCAAGGGATGGCTTATAGGATACGGCAAAGTTGAGGATATACTAGGCGTAAACTACAATTACGAAGACTACGATTACCTGCACAAACAAT
Organism: bacterium; assembly: GCA_021777995.1. Lineage (GTDB taxonomy): Bacteria > Armatimonadota > Chthonomonadetes > Chthonomonadales > Chthonomonadaceae > JAJZFK01. Next base: position 23,209 of record JAJYCW010000053.1, on the reverse strand, counting down.
ACCCAAATAAGATGATCTTCGGTAGTGAAACCGCTAGCGACGTAAGTTGTCGTGGAAACTACGTGACCAATAACACTGCCGCTCATATCACGAGCATGATGTCGCCTGAGCACTCCTGGCGACCGCTCGCTCGCCGCAAATTTGTTGCGGGTGGATTCTGCTGGACAGGCTTCGACTATCGCGGGGAGCCTACGCCCTATGGCTGGCCAGAGATCAACTCCAATTTCGGCCTGCTTGATATGTGCGGTTTCCCCAAGGATGACGCGTTTTACTATAGGGCCTGGTGGAAACCAGAAGAGCCACTGGTACACATCTTCCCTCACTGGAACTGGCCGGGTGATGAGGGCAAAACAAAGGCGGTGTGGTGTTTTAGTAACTGTGACGAAGTGGAGCTCTTTCTGAATGGCAAGAGCCTTGGATCTCAAAAGATGCCGGAGTGGGGCCACGTAGAGTGGAACGATGTCGTCTACACTCCAGGCACTCTGGAGGTAAGGGGTTATCGTGCAGGTACGGTTGTTGCCACGAAGCGAGTGGCGACAACTGGCAAGCCCGCTGCATTACGTCTTACGGCCGGCCGCTCGACCTTGAACGTAGATGGCGAGGATATCATTCCTGTGGAGGTGGCTGTTGTGGACGCCAATGGAGATGTTGTGCCCACGGCTGATAACCTCGTCCATTTCAACGTAACGGGGGCTGCAACTAATGGAGGGGTGGGCAATGGCGATCCAAGCTGTCACCAGCCAAATCAGGCGCCCTATCGAAGCGCCTTCAACGGCTTATGCATGGTGCTGGTACGGTCCACTCACCAACAGGGAGTTGCTCATCTCACCGCAAGTTCCGGTGGCCTGAAGTCGGCTACTCTTCAGTTTGAGGCACACCGCTAACCTCATTACAGGCCCAATAAAAACGGATGGATGCCTACGCATCCATCCGTTTTTAGTTTCGCCGAGCTAGCCAGTGCGCTCGCTTGGCTGGTACCTGAAGACGACGGTGTCGGCTCCTACTTCTTCCCTACCATGGGGCCTCCACCCATGGTAGGTGGCGCCTTAGGCATTCGTTTGAACGGCGACATCTCAGGTTTGAGATTTGGGTTGGACGGCGGTGGCGCCTTTGTGAGCAGCGGACTTGGCTGGCTGCTACAACCTGCTGTCACGCAGGCGATTAGCGGTAAAACCAGGCTCACTGTAACCACGCGCCCAAGAATGCGTTTCATCCGTCTGTTGGTCATTGCAGATCCCAAAGGTACTGAGACCTATCTACGATGTAGATATTTCCGGGCTGGGAGGTAGCAAGGTTCCAGTTGGTTCCTGCAGCCAGTGCGCCAGGAAGCATATACTTAGAGTGACCGTCTGCAAATGTTACGTTACCACCACCGTTGTGCCTTGGGCGGAAGAAACCCATTTTGGTCACCGCCGTGCTGCCATTGAGCGAATACCACAGCGTACCTGCCGCAAACGGACCCCAGTCTCCATAAGTACATGTATCGGGATCGGTCCAACCGCCTGGACCATAGACAATATTAGTTCCTAGCTGATCGGGAATATCTGGCTCTGCATCCTGGCCGGTTTCAGCAAGCATGATGGTCGCAGCCGGCTGGTTTATCTCTGCAAGAGAGATTGGCGGGCCGAATGCGTTACCGTTCTGCTGAATATTCGAGCAGTCACCATTGCTCTGGTTAAAGTAACTCGCGTTATAACCATACTGCACAAAATATCGCCAGTTTGCCCACCACTGGAATTGCGGCTTATTCCAGGAGTCTGGCAACCTGTTACCACCGCCAGATGGACAGTACATAATGTCCCAGCTCTTCATGTAAGGCTGAATTCGATCTGTCCAGATGGACCAGTCGTTCCAATCAATTGCAAGGACTACTTTTTCATCGTAATCCTGCGTGTACATCGCCATCGATGTGCCGAGCTGTTGAGAATTAGAAAGGCACGATACTTGACGTGCTTTTTCGCGTGCCTGGGCAAAAACAGGGAAGAGGATGGCAGCTAAAATTGCGATAATTGCAATGACCACCAACAGTTCAATGAGGGTAAAACCCCACTTGGAATGAGATCGCATCACATTCTCCTACCAAACCCGCGTCTTAAGAATGCACGACTAGGGAGCAGTAAAGGAGCAGACCGGGTCTGTTTGAATTGATAACACCAGGTGTCAATAACCTAAACGGTAATTGACATAAGCATCGAGAGCCAATTATACTCGCCGCCTCGCATTGGGGAGAGTTTCCGACACGCCCTTTTCTATGAGGGTCGCTTCGTTTAGTTTCGATAAATCATTATAGGCCGGTATTGTGACTTTTGTCAATATTAGTTTTACCTGGAGCAACTAAGTGCGAAAACATAATTATTACTGCTTCAAAATCTGTCTTTATTCGTATTAAATATGATTGTTTTCACACTAACTTGTCCTAATAGTTAACTAATGGCTCTTCAACAAATTTCGTTCGTATCAGTGCCATGAGCGCGCCATTACCAAAAAGCCGTCCACCTGGCTAAAGGTGGACGGCTGGATACACTCAATTTAATGCTTCGCTGTGTGCGGACCACCGCCCATAGAGGGAGGCGCCATCGGCATTCGTTTGAACGGTGATATCTCAGGTTTGAGATTTGGGTTGGATGGCGGCGGCGCCTTCGTAAGAAGTGGACTGGGCTGGCTGCTGCAGCCTGCTGTAAGGCAGGCTAACAACGGCACGAATAATACAGCCGCAATCGTTCTGCCGTGCAATCGATTCCTTCTCCTGGTGATCATTGAAGATCCCACAGGTACTGAGACCTATCCACAATGTAGATATTTCCAGGCTGAGAGGTAGCCAGGTTCCAGTTGGTTCCTGCAGCTAGTGCGCCAGGTAGCATGTACTTTGAGTGGCCATCTGCGAAGGTAATATTTCCGCCGCCGTTGTGCCTGGGCCGGAAGAACCCCATTTTGGTTACGGCGGTGCTTCCATTACTACCGTACCAGAGGGTATCCGCGGCAAACGGCCCCCAATCACCATATGTGCAGGCATCATTTGCGGTCCAGCCGCCTGGCGGATAGACAATCGCTGTTCCTACACCGTCATCAAAATCTGGCTCGGCGTCCTGCCCAGTTTCGGCAAGCATGATGGTAGCTGCTGGCTGGTTTACCGCTGCAAGCTTCGTAGGCGGCCCAAATGCATTGCCATTTTGCTGCATATTCGAACAGTCGGCAGAAGCCTGGTTGAAATAAGTGGCATTGTAACCATACTGCACCCATAATCCCCAGTTACCCCACCAGTTGTATTGTGGGCCGGCCGCGTACCACGAATTGGGCATCCGTTTGGTTGTGCCAGATGGGCAGTACATAATATCCCAGCTCTTCATGTAGGGCTGAATTCGGTAGGTCCAAATCTGCCAATCATTCCAATCAATCGCCAGCACGTACGTCTCGTCGTAGTCCTGGGTGTACATCATCATTGCGGTGCTGATCTCGTTGCCATTTGAGAGGCAGGCCACCTGTCGGGCCTTCTCGCGTGCCTGAGCGAAGACGGGGAAAAGAATCGCTGCTAAAATCGCAATAATTGCGATAACTACCAGTAATTCAATGAGGGTAAACCCTCTTTTGATATTGGTTTGCATAACTGTTTCTCCTGCTGAACCCGTGTCTGCAGCAGTAGTTTCTACGAACGAACAGTAAAGGTACGACCGGGTTAGTGCGAACTACTATTACAGTGACCAGCGTGACGAAAGGCCGCACTGCCAGTTCTCGCTGCAAATGGTAAACCGAAATGCTTTCCAGGCAAGAGCGGAATGGCCATGGTAGACCTGGTAGCACCGAGCTTAACATTCATAATGTATTATAAGTCACTGGATGGATGTTTGTCAACTTATTGGTAATTCTGGGTTTAAATATTCCTTTTTGGTACAAATTTGACAATAATTTTGGCACCAAAATTAATTATCTCCACTTTGGTGAATAAATTTGTTTCCTAATATCCAGTTAAACCAACATAACCTGTTACCATATTTGCTATTAGCTTAATGCAATGGTAAAACTATTCTATTACACTACTCTTAGCAACAATCCTCATTCATTAAAACTGACAAATGGATTGCTGCGTTGTTAACATTGATTTAACCAAGTTGATGTACTATTGGAACAACAATTTATTCACACGGAGCATAGGTGAAATTGATCAAACCTTTATGTCGCGGATTTACATTAGTAGAGCTTCTCGTAGTACTAGCCATCATTGCTGTGCTCGCGGCTCTGCTTTACCCTGTGTTTGCACAGGCAAGGATGAAAGCCCAGCAGACCCAATGCCTGTCGAATCAGTTCCAACTTGGCCTCGCTATGCAGATGTATGTTCAGGACTATGACGACCGGCTGTTTCCCTGCGTACGGTGGACGGCCAAAGATCCCAACAATGTCACAGTGTTTTCACGCGCTTTAGGAACAGACATTAATCCACAACCGATTTCCGGCAGCGCTGGGGGATTTGCATTGCTCTGGTACAACCTGATGCAGCCTTACGCCCATTCCACCCAAATATTTAGGTGTCCGGCGGATGGTCACCCTACCCTAAGCCCAAATTCATCGGGCAGATCGCTAATTGCGAGGTCTTATGTTGCGATGAGGCCCGTTGAGGATCTCGCGCTCCCCCAAATTGATAAGCCCGCCCTTAGCATGGTACTTACAGAAAAATGGGGCATCGCTGCTAACGGTGAAGCAATATCGGACTGCTGGGTTGAACCATTTAACGGCGACTTCAACGTTGCTGTTGCAACTGGTAAGATGGCATTGGCAGGAAATCGCCATGACGGCGGATTAAATTGCACCTTTTTCGACGGTCACGCAAAGTGGTTGTCGGCTGCGGTCATAAACCGTAGTAAGGACCTCACCGGTTGCACTCTGGTTCATGAATACCCATGGAACGATATGTGTGACAAATCTCTACCAGGCTGCACCAACACAGCGGATGATCCCACTGCCGGGGGGAATGTATGTAATCTGTTTACGTACCCGTAGCGGCCATGAGTAATGCCGGTGGCACTTTACCACTGATCCATTTCCCCTTCCCGTTTCAGCACGATAATACGGAACGGATGTTGAATAAACATGTATTGGCAGCAATATACCACAGGCTTTGTTCACAACGGAGCCCTGTATAACTGCCTAATTAGAATTGATAAAAACATCGTCCCTGAAAGATCGTAACACGACTTTCAGGGACGACGGAATTGTGACCGATCTACAAATTTGAAGAACTAGGAAAGAACCGTAAAGGGCGCCTCCAGCACCTTTTTCAACTCATTGAGGAACTTCGCCGAGACAACTCCATCCAGAATTCGATGATCAGCGCTAAGGGTCACCTTCATTCGCGAAGCAATGCGTACACTGTCATCTGCATTAACTACGTAATCGCGGCTTACTCCACCCACCGCCAGAATGGCGGCTTCAGGAGTATTGATGATCGCTGTAAACTGATCTACTCCCATCATTCCAAGGTTGGAAATACTGAATGTAGAACCGCTAAACTCATCGGGCTTAAGCGATCCAGATCGAGCCTTACCTATTAGCGCTTTGGCATCTGCAGAGATTTGTCTTAGAGTCTTGGTGCCGCAATCACGAACGACTGGAATAATCAATCCGTCGTCAATACCCACTGCCACTCCAACATGAATCGCATGATAACGCCTTATTGTGTTATCGGCAGTCCAGGAGGAGTTCACCTCTGGTACCCGGCCTATGGCAATCGCACAGGCCTTAACCAGCAGGTCGTTTACAGTTACCTTACCCTCGGGATTGTCCTTGTTAAGCTCTTTAATCATCGCTAATGCGCGATCCATTTCTATAACCATCGTGGTATAGAAATGCGGTATTTGCTGCGTACTCTGCTGCGTACGGCGTGCAATAGCGTCGCGCATGCGAGTAGGCTTGATGTCCTCATACCCTGTGGTAGAAGGCGTAGCATGTTCCACACCTACAACAGGAGTAACTACCGATACCTGAACAGGCGCGGTCACTGGTGTTGACGTTAAATAGGCGGCGACGTCGCGTTCAACTATTCGGCCGCCGGGGCCCGTTCCGGTGACAAGCGATGCATTGACGTTCAGGTCAGTCATCATCCTTCGTGCCAGAGGAGATGCCTTCACGCGTTCAGCACTGGATGCGCCTGTGACGACAACCGCAGGAGCCGATGTTTCCAGCAAAACCGGTGCGGTAGAGGCCGCAGCCTCCGGTTTGGAGGCAGTCGTACCGTTACCAGCGAACGAGGACGGCGCACCACCATCATTTACCAGTGCAATCACCGCACCAACCGGTACGGTTTGACCCTCTGCAACGACTATTTTGGTGAGAGTTCCGGTTTCATACGCGGAAATTTCAACGTTAGCCTTGTCTGTTTCAACCTCGGCTATGGGGTCGCCTGCTGTAACGGCATCCCCCTCCTTTTTAAGCCAGACGTTGATGGTTCCTTCTTCCATTCCGTCACCCATTTTGGGCATTCGGATCTCTGCCATTTGTCTCCTCGAAATCTACGCCAGGGTACGCTTCACCGCAGCTACCACGTCGCTATCTGTTGGTATGGCAGCGCGCTCCAGGTTTTTGGCGTAGGGCATTGGTACATCCGCACCCGCTACCCGCTCGACCGGTGCATCCATCTGATCAAATGCCATCTCGTAGATGCGCGCTGCAATCTCTGATCCCACCGATACGTTGCGCCACTCCTCCTGAGCAATGACTGCACGGTGTGTTTTACATACGGACTCTACCACGGTATCCATGTCCAAGGGAACAATCGTTCGAAGGTCGATTACTTCGCATTCGATCCCTTCCGCAGCAAGAGTTTCCGCTGCGCGAAGACACATTAGAACACCGCGCGAATACCCAACCAGCGTACAATCCTTGCCTTTGCGGCGAACAACGGCCTTGCCAAACTCCACTACGTGATCAGGATCGTCGGGAACCTCACCATGGGTACCATAAAGACCGGCATGCTCCATAAAGATCACAGGTGAGTCGTCACGTATCGCCTGCTTCAACAAACCATGTGCATCGGCAGGGGTAAACGGCATAACTACCTTAAAACCCGGAGTGTGAGCATACCACGACTCCATGCTCTGCGAATGTTGAGCCGACAATTGAGTGCCAACGCCGGCAGGGCCCCGAAATACAACGGGACAATGAATTCGCCCACCGGACATATAGGTGATTTTGGCGGCATGATTAACCAGTTGGTCCATTGCCTCCAAAGCAAACGACCAGGTCATAAACTCGGCAACGGGTCTCAAACCTGCCATTGCAGAGCCAGTCGCTAATCCGGCAATTCCTATTTCACTAATAGGGGTGTCTACCACCCTCATCGCCCCAAACTTCTGCAACAATCCTTCAGTTACGCGATAGGTACCCTGGTACTGCCCGACGTCCTCACCACAGAGGAACACGTTAGGGTCGCGCTCCATTTCCTCGGTGATGGCCAGGCGGATGGCCTGTAGGTAACGCATAGTGGCCATGCGGCTAATTTCTCCTCATCAACTTACGAGTAAACGTGATCATAAAGGCTATCAAGAGCCGGCTCCGGGCTGGATTCCGCGAAGACTATGGCGGCATGCACCTCTTCGCGGACTTCCTCATCAATCTTTTCGGCCTGTTCTGGTGTCAAATAGCCTCGCGCCTCCATGGTATCACGCAATTTTGCAATGGGATCACGCAACTTCCACTCGGCAACTTCGTCCTCAGTGCGGTACGTTTGCCAGCCCTTGGTATTGTCGTCTCCAATACCATGACCTACGTAGCGGTAACAGTTCAGCTCAAGGAAATACGGCTCACCTGTAGTGCGAATATGATCGAGCGCACGGGATGCCGCTTCTCTTACAACCAGCAGGTCCATTCCGTCGACGCGCTCGCCGCGAATACCATGCGCCTCGGCCTTCTTCACAAAGTCAGGCTGTGCGGTGGAACGGCTTACACTTGTACCCATTGCAAACTGATTGTTTTCGAGGATATAAAGAACGGGGAGCTTGTAGAGACCAACCATATTAAATGCTTCGTGAACGCCGCCCTGGTTCATGGCACCGTCGCCGAAATAACAGACACACACATTCTTGGTGCCACGATATTTAATCGCATATCCCACGCCCAGGGAAACCGGCACCGGGCCACCAACAATACCATCGCCGCCCAGGAATCCATTTTCGGGATCGATAAGGTGCATCGAGCCACCCTTACCACCAGCGCACCCGGTGGCTCGCCCCATAAGCTCTGCCATGACGGCTCCTGGAGAGGTTCCGCAGGCCAGTGCATGAGCATGATCACGATAGGTGCACAAAATGTAATCACCAGGAAGCTGAAGCTGAGGGATTATTCCTGCCACCAACGCTTCCTGCCCGTCATAACGATGCAGGTAACCACCAATCTTTGCTTCGTGGAATTTCTGGTAAACAGTTTCTTCAAACCTGCGGATTAACACCATCAGCCTGTAAAGCTCGGTAAGCTCTTGGCGCTGAATGTCATCCTCGCTGGAACGTTCGGCTACGGTCTTTGCCATGGGCGGTATCCCCTCAGAGAATATCTATGCCGGCGTCGTTAGATAATTTTCGACGCTCTATTTTGCTGGTACTGAATGTTGCAGTACGTGGGTAGGGCATTACATTTTTACGCAGTGCCGCAGTTATTATACCGTAGTTAACCGTAAATCACCCACAAACAATACATAACCCCGCATCCGCACGGAGGAAATCAGACGGCCTCACGCACTGGTACAGACGCTGAACGAGACAACAATACGTTCATCAGCGGCGATCATGCGACACCCCAGAGCACCGCTCAACGGGTGATGCATCAACAAACGAATGTGCGCCTGCATTATCATTAAGGCTTTAGGCACTTCTAGGACAATATTTCCCGCTTACCATGAATCAAGCTAACTGCTTAGATCGCTCCGCAGCACACACCACGGCGTCTATTAGCGCGGCACGCACGCCTGAATGCTCCAGAGAAGCGAGCGCCTCTATAGTAGTCCCCGCCGGTGTTGTCACCATATCACGAAGCTGAGCCGGATGAAGACCCGTTTGCAGAACCATCTGCGCGGCACCGAGTACAGTCTGTGCAGCCAGTGCATGAGCAGTATCTCTAGGCAGGCCCACTTTCACACCGCCATCTATCATTGCCTCAATCATGAGGTAGACGTAGGCCGGGCCAGATCCTGAAAGTGCGGTGACCGCGTCCATATGATTTTCTGTCACCTCCACGGCTGTCCCCACCGCTCTAAAGATGGCAGCAGCCATACGCAAGTGGTCGTGCGAGGCATGAGGCCCGCTACAGTACGCGCACGCGCCAAGACCAACTTGCGCCGGCGTGTTTGGCATTGCACGAACAATGGGAATCCCTGCGGGGAGTCGTTCAGAAAGGTAATCCGTGCGAATACCTGCCGCGATCGATATTATCAGCGGCAACTCATCGAGCGTGGTATCGGCCAGAGCGATTGAGACGTCCGCAAGCACGTTGGCAATAAGGTATGGCTTTACCGCGAGCAAAAGGATGTTGCAGCGGTTGGCGCATTGACCGTTGTTTTCTGCCACGCGCACACCAAGGTGGCTCTGGAGCGCATCCACGTGAGCTTCGTGAGGATCGCTTACGAGGATACGCTGAGCTGCTACCAGACCGGATGTCACCAGGCCTCGACACAGGGCACCACCCATCGCACCCGCACCAATGATACCGATTGTGCAGTCGTGCAAGGGATGCACTTCCACCATTTCCATTATCGCTGCCCTCGCTGCTTAGTGCATCCCGCTATAACGTTCAAGAACAACCGTGTACGAGTCAGTCAATCTCGCGGGCTAATGGGCTGGTTCTGCTGTGCAGAGGTTCCATCCTCCACCGTAACATCTACATTTGCAGGAACGAACATGTAGACGCGATCGCCAATCCGCTCAACGGTACCATCAACCCCATAACAGACACCGCTTAGGAAGTCAACAATACGGTCGCCCATTGGAGGCACGGCATGCTCCAGGTTTACAATCTGCTGCTCTCCACGCTTCAGTCCGTCAGCAGCCATCTGAGCGTCTTCAAACACCTGCACATTGCGCCGCACTGCAACTCGTCCTTCTCCCGCGGAATGAATTCGCATGGGAGCCTGGCGTGGGCGGCTGGCTTCTTTGTTTTGAACCACTACAGCCTCAACGTTCTCTTCCTCTGGTTCCGAACCGTTAATCATGTCCCACATACGATGCCAAATGCCAGGTTTATCAGAATCTTCGGGTGTTCGTTCTGGGTTCAATGGTACTACTCCTATCGATTTCTAGGGCCGAATAGCGCTGTCCCCACGCGTACGTGCGTTGCCCCCTCCTGGATTGCTAGCGTAAAATCTGCAGACATTCCCATTGAGAGCACCTGACGGGCCGGTTCAGGCAGGCGCGAATAAAGTTCATATAGCGATGCAAAGGACTTTCTAATGGCATCATTCGACACACCTGCTGGTGCGACGCCCATAAGCCCTTTTAACCTTACACCACTCAATTGAGAGATGGCGTCGGATAGGTCTACAACCTCTTCAGCAGGAACACCGTACTTGGTTTCACTTTCAGAATCCAGTTTTACCTGCAGCAGGATATCCTGCACATTGTGAGCTGCACAGGCGCGTTGTGCTATTTCCCGCGCTAGCAGGAGTGAGTCTACGCTGTGTATCAAGGTAAACCTACCGATTATGTACCGCACCTTGTTGCGCTGCAGGTGGCCTATTAGGTGCCACGATTGCTCCCGGCCGGCAATTAACGCTGGCCGCTCGCGAGCTAGTGCCTCCTGCACATAGTTTTCCGCAAAATGACCAACACCAGCCTCATAGGCCTTGTTGACTAACTGCGGCGGCACACCCTTCACTACACCGATCAGCGTGATATCATCCACGTTTCGGCCACAGGACGAACATGCGGCCTCCATTTCGGAATAAACGGACCGATACCGATCGAGTATGCCTTGCGTCATCACATCTCTACAGAGTAAATTCGTGAATTACCCCGGCAAGCGGCTTGTGCCTACCAGGCAACCTTAGTTTAACAGAAATTGAGGCCACTAGCAATACTGCGAGCGTAACATTTCATTAATTTCTAATAAATTGCAGGTTATCTTGTAAAAAAAATGGTGAATCGTGGACGCTCTGCCATCGATTCACCATTTTCGTGTTACACCCAATGAGGTTCGCGGGTTTACGAATTACCTGCGTCGAGTGCTGCAAGTCTGCGCTGCAACCTTCTTGCAGCATAAGGATGAGATTGGAAAAACGCTTTACGCCTTTGAAGAATTAGCAATATAGCCTGCTTCTGCCGTTCAATGCTAAGCGGTTCGCCCATGCTACAGTTAATGAGGGCTGAGTTTACGCCGCTAAAATTGAAATACCGGTTCACCTGAATGGCGGGCACAGCTACGACCTGGGTGCCAGTTCCGCGCCCTATCCCCACAGCCTGCTCCTGGGCAATGAGTGCACTTGCCCAGTACGACGCTACAAATGTCTCCTTTGACGAACGAGCAACAGGGTTGAGTTGGTAAACAAAGCAGAAGTAGCGCTTGCCCGGCCCGCTCACCGGCAGCGCGACGCGATCAAGAACGGTATGGTTGATTGAGGTTGGATTTCCAGCTGCATCCGTCGTTCCCACCTTGTACTGCCGTGCATCGAGTGTAAAGTTAACGGGAATCGAACTGTCAATAGCCTGAGGCAGCTTTCCTAGAACGAACATCGTGTACCCGTTGCCCTGGTCATTTCGAGCAAGGATAGTGGTGTAGTTAGTCAGTTCTGTTGAAGCAGCCAGACGGTAAGCAGCTACCCGGAGCGCGACTATTCCCTTGGCCTTGGTAGCCGGTGGCGTAGACGCAGCCTTTTTTAGCCCCTTTACCCGGCGAATTCTACGAAAAATACTGGGCGAGCTGTTGACTGCGTCCATGCCGTTAAACGGCGTTTGGGGTAGTTCAGAAACGAGAAGTGGATGAGCAGCGGCAGCTCGCAGCGCCGCTCCAACATTAGGGTCATTCCAAAACGTCGCCAACGCCTTGTCGCCCTGTACCGAACGCTGCAGCATGGCACCGTTTAGATAGATGTGATTGGTGGGAGGCTTTAGGAGCGAACTAAAATCTACTTGTACCAGCCCATCACCGGTAGTCTGGCTGTTACCCGCGAAGAAATGTTGTGCCGGCTGTGTGAAGTACAAAGATTGCAGCCCTTGCAGCGAACCATTCATTGTAGGCTGATTAGACTGCGCGAATGCTGCATTGTTTGTTATACTGCCAGCAACAAGCACCAGGCCTGCCGATGCCCATGTTAACGCCGATATTTTCTGTTTTAGTTGCATATCTCATCTCCTGCCAGTAATGCTCTTCTGTAAACAGAGGTAGCTACAGGACGTATGGGTGGAGTTAAAGTTCATAATTCCACCCAAGGCGGGCTGCAGCCATCAGGATTGAAGATATTGATTTGGCGTCCTGCAGCTCTCCCATGACGGCCATTCTACAGGATTCCCCAATACTAATGCGCTCGAGCTGGAGCCGTTCATCAAAATCCGCCTCTGCGTCGCAGGGCGTAAGTTCCGTAGCAACATAGGCATAAATTAACTCAGAAGAGTAACCAGGGGCAACAAAGTAACTACCCAACAGCTGCAGGTTGCCGGCACTGTAACCTGTCTCTTCCTCAAGCTCACGTGCGGCGCACACCTCTGGCAACTCGTCAGCGTGCCTGGTGCCGGCAGGAAGCTCGAGAAGTGGGCGTTCAGCTGGTAGTCGATACTGCCGCACCATCAGAATGTGATCGTCTAGAACCGGGACAATGCACACGGCACCAGGATGAGCCACAACATCACGTGTCGATTCAGTACCGTCGGGAAGTCTCACAGTGTCATGGCGCACTGAAATAATTCGCCCCGCATACATCAATCTGCTCTCTATAACGGCTTCGTTCAACTCCATATCAATTGCCCTTCCATAAGTTTAATCTGCAAAATGACAAGCTGCAAAGTGCCCCGGGCCTAGCTCCCGCAACAGAGGAACCTCCTGTGCACACCTGGCAGCCGCCATGGAACATCGGTTGCGAAATCGGCATCCACTGGGAAGATTGTGCAGCGAAGGCACAGTACCTGGTATTGCAGGCAGAAGCGTTCGCGGGGTAGTTAAGGGCCCTGGTATTGCTGCCAAAAGACCGCGAGTATAGGGATGCGACGGCCGATCGAAAAGATTGCGAACCGGTGCTCGTTCCACTATCCGCCCAGCGTACATTACCGCCACGTGATGGCAATTTTCCGCAACAATACCCAGGTTATGGGTAATAAGCAGAATAGCAGTACCCGTTTCCGACTGCAGCTGTCGCAGCAGCGCAAGGATCTGTGCCTGCACAGTAACATCCAACGCCGTGGTGGGTTCATCGGCGACTAGCACGCGAGGTTTACCGGCGAGGGCAGTCGCGATGAGAATGCGTTGACGCATGCCGCCTGAAAACTGGTGGGGATAACTGGTCAAGCGCCTGGCAGCGCCGGGAATGGCAACCTGCTCGAGGAGGCTCTCGGCCTCCCTTCGTGCGGCAGCACCCCGAATGCCCCGGTGTATGGCGAGAGTCTCTAACAGAGGGTCCTGTACCATGTAAAGTGGATCAAGGCTGGTCATTGGCTCCTGAAAAACCATTGCAATACGTCCGCCCCGGTATTGCCGCATCTGCTTTTCAGACAACTTAAGTAGATCAACTCCCTCTACCAGCACTTCACCACCAGCAATGCGGCCCGGGGACGCTATTAGCCGCATGAGAGAGTACCCAGTGACCGATTTACCGCATCCGCTCTCCCCAACAAGCCCAAGAGTCTTACCAGCCTCAATGGAGATACTAATATCATCCACTGCAGTCACCCAGCCACGTTCAGTGTGAAAGCCGGTTTTTAGGTTTCGCACGTCCAGAACTGGGACAGCGCTTGCAGCGGTAGTCGTCATCGCAGGCCCTTGGGGTCCAGACTGTCTCGCAGGCCGTCACCCAGCACATTCCAGCAGATTACGGTGATGAATATAAGCACTCCCGGAGCGAGTATCCAGGGGTACTGCGTGAGATACTCCAGGTTTTGGGCAGCGGTCAACATATTTCCCCAGCTGGCGGCAGGTTCCCGAATGCCCAATCCTAAAAAGCTGAGGCCCGCCTCTCCCAGAATATACGATGGTATTGCCAGGGTAGCGCTCACGATAGCGAAAGTAGAGGTTGAAGGAAGGATATGCCTTGCAATGATACGGAATGGAGACACACCAAGTGATCGCGCAGCCTCCACATACTGCATTTCTCGCGTGGAAAGAGCAATACCACGGATTACGCGCGCCAGCCCGGCCCATCCCACAAGACTCAGAATCACGATAATGAGCAAATAACTTGCGGTGGAAGAAAGTGTAGGAGGAAGCACTGCCGCTATAGCAAGTAGTAGATAAAACGAGGGAATAGACAGTACGATTTCGCTAAACCTCATGAGGAGGTAATCAATGGTGCCACCAAAATACCCTGCGGCTCCGCCAACAATTAAGCCAAGGCAATAAGTGATTACAATGGCCACAAGGCCTACAGACAGCGATATCTGTGCGCCGTAAAGAAGGCGGCTGAATTCGTCACGCCCCAAACTGTCGGTACCCAACAGAAAAATGGGTGCTCTGCACTCGAAGAGGTGGATGCTCGTAGGTATAATGCCGAACAGCTTGTATCTAAACCCATGGGCGAAGAAATGGATAACTGCACGCTTGTGCGGGTTACTTATGAACTTGTGCCCTGGTACAACCTGCGTTGGCGTTATTTCAGGACGCCACGTAAGTTGCCCTAAACCATTATGCCAAACGGGCACTGTGGGTGGATGAAAATAGAGTTCGAGTTGCTGGGCCGTAGGGGAATAGGGCGACAGAAAGGGAGCGAACAACGCCAGGCCGTGAAGTACGGCGAGAACAATCAGCGCCACCATCGCTGGGCGGTTCCTTTTTAACCTCTGCCAGGCAAGCTGCCTTGGCGTTCTTGCCGCGGTGGCTAACTCTGGTAGGTTTTCCTGCCCGGATACCGTCAAATGCTACCCTCCGCTGGCTGTCTCCTCTGATTGTGGCTCCAGCGTTTGCCAAATGCAGGGTCCACCGTACACGACCTCCATACCCCATGCATGTGCCAAATTAACCGCAGCTTTGGATTCACTGCCGGGCTGCATCCACACATTCGTGATGCGAAGGTGAGCCGCTTCCTGCAAGATCACAAGCGTCTGTTCCGGTGGAGTAACGGTAACCAAACAATCTATGGGGCCAGGAATGTTATCGAGGGACGAATAACATTCGTCTCCATCAATGTTGTCCGCCGCCGGATTGATAGGATACACCGTTTTACCTGCACGCTTAAGCGCGACGTACACATTAAATCCTGGTTTTGATTTGTCACGCGAGGCGCCTGCCACCGCAAAATTCTGGAGCGCCAACAGCTGTTCTACCTGAGACTTAACAGACATTCCCTACTCCACGGTACACCGCTAAATCGCTGCTAGCGTGCACTCACAAATCGGTACGTGTTCAGCCACGTATAACTCTCATTGTAGCATACACCGCACTGCACCCATTTCCTCTGGCAGACGCAAATTCAAAATCCAGCCGTTAGGTTATTACCTGGGCGGTAACGGTATCCGAATTTACGGCGATGCATGGGCAATTACCCCTCGATTGAGAAGCTCACGTGCCGCCTCTGGTCCGTTGGATCCGGCAGGATAGTTCGGAAACCGTGGGCAGGCAATATCATGCCAGGCCTGCAGAATGGGCGTAATGAGCTGCCAGGCTGCTTCTACCTCATCGTTGCGCGCGAATAGGGATGCGTCTCCCCGCATTGCATCGATGATTAATCGCTCATAGGCATCGCGAATTGGTACGTCGAAAGCTGAACCATACCGAAAGTCCATCTGAACAGGCTGAATGTGCATCTCCGGACCAGGTGTCTTGCTGGATATTTGCAAGGAAGCACCTTCATCGGGTTGAATACGCAGGACGAGCTTGTTAGGCTGAAGCTGACCGTATGATAGCCGTGCAAACAGTACTTCTGGGGCAGGTTTGAAATAGATCTGCACCTCGGTCAGGCGCTTCTGCAAACGCTTACCAGCCTGCACAAAAAACGGGACACCTGCCCATCTCCAGTTGTCAATTGAGAAACGGAATGCCGCGAACGTCTCAGTGTTGGATCGTGGATGAACACCTGGCTCTTGACGGTACCCCGGAACCTCCTCGTCATGGCCGTTAGTGATAGTGCCCGGGCCATATTGCCCACGAACTGTCCATCGGCTAACTTCCTGAGGGGTGAAACGCCGAATGGAGTTCAGCACCTTTACCTTTTCGTCGCGAATATCATCCGCGGTAAGAGCCATAGGTGGCTCCATTGCAATGAGCGTTAGTACCTGCAGCCCATGATTCTGGACAATGTCCCGAGTTATACCAGACTGTTCAAAATAGTTTCCACGCCCTTCAACGCCCAGTGTCTCGGCAACAGTAATTTCCACGTGATCAACGTAGTTCTTGTTGAAAAGGGGTTCAAAAATGGAGTTCGCGAATCGAAGGACAAGAATGTTCTGGACGGTCTCTTTCCCGAGGTAGTGGTCGATCCGGAAGATCTGGCTCTCGTCGAAAACTGAGGAGAGTTCCCCATTCAGTGCTCTTGCTGAGTCGAGGTCCACACCAAATGGCTTTTCAATTACAATTCTGCGCCAGCCAGTTTTATTGGTATCCTTGTTGAGGCCGGCTTTGCCCAGATGACAGATGATCTCACTGAAATTTTCTGGCGGTGTTGCAAGATAAAAGAGTGCATTGCCCTGTAGATTACGCTCTTCGTCAATCTTTTTCATGTGCTCAGCCAGTCGCGCATAACCTTCAGGGTCGTTTAACTCGCTCCGTACATAGCTGATATGACTCGCGAAGTCCTGCCACTCGGCACCGTCGGCTGGAAGATGTGGAGCGAATTCTTTGAGAGCTGCGCAGAGATCTTCCCGATACGTTACGTCGTCCTTGTCGCGACGGGCAAAGGAGATGATGGCAAATCCGGGCGGAAGCAGCCCCTGCAGCGAAAGGTCGAAGAGAGCAGGTACAATTTTACGGCGTGTGAGGTCGCCAGTTGCACCAAACAGCACAAACAGACACGGCTGCAGACCCAGATCGGCCTGAAGCGACGCATTGGTCGTCATCAAAAATTGCCTCCAACATATCAAATACGCTCAAATTCAAATGCGCTGAACCAGGCAGATGAAATTCACTGTAGCGACTAAAGCCAGGCATCGCGTGGCCAAGTAGTTTATTATTCCGATTGATTATATCACATTAACGGAAGTCTGCTTACCTTAGAAACGATCCAGACCACCAGATTTACTCCACTAGCCGATGGCGAGATTGCCCTCAAGACGGTGATAGAGACCGATTAAGGTTCCGTATTTGGAAGCAGCCTGCACATCATGATAGGAGATTATGCGATGGAAGTATTGGAGCGCCGGAGGGCGTTTAAAGTAGTAGCTGGCGCCGGCCTGGCAATTGCCGGTATGGGTGCGGATGCCCAGGATAGCACTGCCATTGACAGGGCGCTCACCGAACTGCACCTGCGTCTTCAGCAAGTTTCTGGCAAGCGAGATTACTCGACGCTTCCTGCAATTCTCACTTCAAAAAGCCAGTGGGATAGCGAGGCCCTAGAACTGTTGTTTCACTATCGTGGTGGTGTAAAGCAGCTCTGGGATATCACGGATATTGCGGGAGGATGGTTAGCTGTCATCCGCAATTGCGTCAATACACATCAGTTCGCACTTAAAACCCGCGGTTACCTGCCGGTGTGTGGTACTCGAGGCAGTGCACAACTTGCGCTGTACAATAACGACGCCTGGGTAAAGTACGGTCTGGCTAATCTGCTACACAATAAGCCTGCCACCAACACGTTTCAACCTTCTGTTAGGGGGCTTGCTGTACCGCATAATCCAAATGACAACTTTGCCGAGAGCATCTATGGTGACGCGGGTGCAACAGTAACGGCGCTACGAGAGCGAGGGACTGTATTTCTCGCCTGTCACAATGCAACCTACGAACTTGCGCGGCACCTTCATTCCGTGGGATCGGTACCTGAAGGTCAGTCTATAGACGAAACGACCGCTGATCTCACCAATCATCTTCCTCCCTGGGTTATTGTCACACCTGGAGTTGCAGCAGTACTGCCTATCTTACAACAGGTGGGATACCATCTTAGTGCATAGGGCTTCTCAACGGTGGCTTGGGGAACTGCCTCACCGGTTCAAGCGCCTCTTCAAGCACGGGTCACTCGTTGACCAGGCCGACTTACCACTGAGAACCGAGACCTACGCCACAACTCTTCCCTGGGTTATTGCCCCGTAACAGAAGATTCTGGGCAGGTGTGTGCCTGGGGGTTCAACTGCGCACGGGCAGGGAGAAGGGAAATCAAACGGTGTAGGCGAATTACCATGCTGGTTGCACTTTGACATTGAGGTTACTTATGCACTTTATGAATGATGGCGATATGCAAATGTTGTGGCGCGATGGCGCCGTTGAGCCACTCATAGACAACCATCCTCAGCCTTCGCTTACGCTGCTGCTGCCTAGTTGTGAACCCTGCGGTGCCTCTGTAATCGTGTGCCCCGGTGGTGGTTATGGCATGCTAGCGCCACATGAGGCAGAACCCATAGGGCGATGGCTAAACTCCCTGGGCGTTGCTGCATGGATATTAAGATACAGGCTGCACCCTCCGTACCGTCATCCCGCAATGCTTCACGATGCACAGCAGGCAATTCGCATGGTACGCCAGGCATGTAACGGGTTGAACCTTGACGCAGAACGGGTTGGCATTTTGGGATTCTCCGCCGGCGGTCACCTTGCATCAACGGCGGCCACCCAATTTGGTTTGGGCAACCCGGAAGCGGATAACGAATTTCTGCGCCATAGTACCCGACCGTCGCTCGCGGTGCTTATTTACCCAGTGATCACCTTTAAACCGCCATTTGGTCATACAGGAAGTGGTAACAATCTGCTGGGCCCAAATGCAACGGCTGAGCAGATTGACCTGCTCTCAAACCATGAACAGGTGACCGATGCCACGCCACCGATGTTCATGGTTCATACTGCCGATGACCCGGTATGTGTCGAGAACAGCCTACTCATGGCGTCCGCGCTTAGCTCCTGCAAAGTACCATTCGAGCTGCATGTCTATGAGGCCGGGGGCCATGGCTACGGATTGGGACATGACTCGCCGTTTGCTTCACCATGGACCGCGCAATGCGCTCACTGGATGCGAACTCGAGGGTTCCTAACGGCTCCCCAGCGATAGGGCCACATCCTTGAGCTACTTGCTGGAAACCGTAAGTAGCTCGATGGCGTTCGCCAGCCGCCGCCTGTAGGCCAAAAGTAAGGCCGGGTTGTGAGTGTAGACAGTCATTGATGTACAGATATTCTCAGGTATGTTGAGGAGTAATGCGGCCTTCCTCAACTCGCTTGAACTGTCCCCGGCTTGTCGCTTCCTATCCACAAGCTGCTGAAGGAGATGGAAATACTGCCACTGTTCTACCCCCTCTCCAAGCAGTTCCCACCGTATGGAAGGTACCGGTCCGACTACGTAAGGCGTTGATTTATCAGTATTTGGATGGCGATTGGCAGGATAGAGATACCGTCCATCGCCATTCCCCCACACACCGGAAGGTCCGTCCACATAACTCATCGGATCTTTCCACGGGTTCTGTACCACCTTAGGGAATTGTGGTGGGCTTGTCCAATAATTGACCGACCATATCAGGTTCCCCTGTACATGGTATTTCCACGTTTGCCACATCCACATTAGCATATCGATTCCTGGTCGATCAATAAACTCACCCGCATAGGGCTCCTTTGGCCCAGTGCAGATATACCACCACACTTCGTTGCCTGCCCGCTGTTGTTCAAGAGCAGCTGCATGATCATACTGGTTGGTTAACGAACACCAGATATTTACGTCACCATAAAGCTTTGGTGTGATGTGTACCGTTAGGATGGTTTTCAGTCGAGGAGCGACTTTTCGGATCTCCTCCATGCCTTGTTTTACAAATGGAAAATCATCTTCCTGAGGCTCGTCCGTCCAATATACATATGCCTTGTCTAACCAGCCGTGTGCCTGCAGATGAGCCTGAAGCTCTGCACCATATTCCTTCATTAGGCGATTATACTCGGGAGTTCCTTGCTGATACCCGAGGAACGAGCCTTTTTGGTAATTAGGATACCGCCCGCCACCCAACCCGTAGAACTGAATGACAAAAGCGTTAAACCCCATCTCATCCAGTGCTTTGTGAGCGGCCGCATCAAACTTTGTGAAGTCTATCGCCACATGCGGGGTGCCACGTGGCCCGCGAATCATGGACACCACGTAGGGGCTTAATGCCATAGGATCGTAGGGATTAAGCCGATTTCGTTGAAATGCGTCCATGTAGAGTTGCCACACCTTCGCCTTATCCTGCTGAGTGGTGATGTTTTGGTAGCGAAAGATGGTGTCGGGCGAGATACCGAAGCCGCCCCGTAGCGCGCTCTTCAGTGGTAAGGTGAAGTTCCATACATGGAGATTAACAGGTACTTGAGCGTGCCAGTTGGACCCACTGAAAGTGACTGTGGTCGTGTAGTTACCGGCAGCGGTGTTCGCAGGGACCGCCACTTGCATCCACACCGGGTTATTTCGACCGACCACAGGTTTCCAGTCCGCAGGTAATAGCGGAAGCGGATCGGGCCATAACCCCGTACCGCCCTCTGAGTCAGTCGGCTGCGTCACCGAAACGTAATCTTCCTCACGCAAGGTTACGGCGCCGCTATTGATGATGTGCCCATCCTGGCTGCGGAATGGTGCAACGGTTACTTTCACACTGCCAACATTGCGGGATGGCTTAACGACTAATTGCAAAGCAACCCGCTCCTGCCGGGCAGCAGAAAAGTGCACTGCTTCATGAGAAACAGGATCTGGCCGGAAAGGTGAGATTTTGTAGGGCGAAGGAGCCCACCACACCGCGGCAGTACCGGTGTGCTCCACCACTGCACCATAGTTGGTATCGTAGTAGGCAGAATTATGAATTTCCAGGTCGCCCGCGAGGAGAATATCGGAATTGTGATTCAAGTTGACGTTGACGGTTTGGACGCCCGGTTGGCCCCATCGGTTAATGACAAACGAGCCTACTAATGCGGCACCGCCCGGTGTTGGCTCATTCCGCACGATTGCCCGTCGAGTGCCTCTACCCGGTTCTCGTACAAGCAAGGTAGGTCGATTATGTTCACTCGTGTTATGCGAACCCTGAACAACAAGCTCCAGGTGTATTACACCGCTTCCGGCATCTTCAGGCTGCGCATAGAGGCTTGCGGTTAGTCCGGGAGCAATGTTGCCCACGGTCATGAACTGAGCCGTGCCAGCGGTGTTCCCAACGGGCTTGTTGAGGGTAGCGTGATACTCGTATCCGCCAATCTCGATAATACCTCCCGAACTACCCGGCGACCGCATTCCCGTCAGCCGAACGAAGATCGTACGGGAAGGGAAGACGGAAGTGGGCAGCACAAAGCGATTGCTGCCCACACCGTCGACACGGCCAAGCTGCTGCCAGTTTGTGCCGTCCTGCGATATGGCTACGGTGCAGATGCAACCGCTGTCATATACGCAGCTGAGTTGTAATTGGGCGGCCCGCTGAAAATATTGGCCAACCTCCTGCCGGTAGATTACTTGATTACCGGGACCAATCATCCAGCGATCGGAGTTGAAGCTTGCGGTAAAGCTTTGAAGCGGCCGGCTGGCCGTTGTCATGCCATACCCGAGCGGCGCGGTAAATGTGTAGTTGTCTCCGCTAGTCGATTCGCCTGCGCCCAGCACGCAGCCAGAACCACCCCGCGTAAGCACGGGAAGCAGTCGTACCAGACTAAGTGATCGAAATTCCACCGAACCCTTCAGCATCCACTGGCCAAGGTGCAATGATGCTGCCCCGGCCGCCGGAGTTTCGAACAGGTAGCTGTACGTGTGCCATTGGGCAGTAGGTACGTAATCACGGGTACAAAAATCGGGGCCAGCTGTTATGACGCCTCCGGCAGGAGCTTGTAATGTTCGAGCCGTAAACTCGAATCTGTAAACCATACCGGGTACGAGCCGTGTGAATGGCAGTAGCCACTGCCCGTTATCCGTTCCGGTGCCAACCAACAGAAGCCCCGTTGACGTGGCGCGCCCTGCACATCCGCTAAGTTTCCACTGCGACTGGTTCTTAGCAAGATCCATGGCTATTGTCTGGGCGCGGACCCCGGTGGTAAACAGGCACATAAATCCTAACGCCAGTGCCGTTGCAATGCACTGTAACCGGTCGCAACGCAATTCCATCATGTACCCACATATTCGCCGCCCAGCCTTAATTCGTTCACGCCCGCGCTCATCGTTCATCATGCCCCCCTGCCCAAAGGTTTCATATTCTTCACTGTTAAACCTTTTTGCTTTCGGTTCCTTCTTGACGCGGCTGCTGCTCAAAGGACAGGTCCATTGCCACGCAGTATTCCGGGCATTACTGCAATAGATACACAGGTAAAGGTGCCAGTATTTCAAGCCGATAATCTGCGGGACGAACCCGGAGAGGTTTGCAGGAGGAGACATATGAACGGAATATCAGCGGCATCTGCCACGGCATTCGCGCAAGCAGCCAACCAGAGCAGCGCGAGCATGCAGATAGCAGCAAGCCTGTTAAAAGGCATGAACAAAGAAGCACAGTACATGGTTGACAAACTACTGCCAGCACCGCCACCACCAACCAGCAGCCGCCTGAACATTCAGGCTTAAAGCTCTGCAGGTACCACCCAATGGCAGGACATCGTATAAGTAAGCAATAATAGTACACACCGAGCACATCGCGTGTGCTCTAGAGGAGCCTACCACACCATGTCCTGCTTATTAATGCGACGATCAGATCTCCTTGATCTGCCTTCCATGCCAACGCTTGAGGAAGGGTACCAACTTCGGCTGGCGCAGCCCAATGAAGCAGACGCAATCGCCGTCCTGTTACAAGGCGCCTTTGACGACACGGAATGGACCGTAGACAAGGTTCGTAAGGAGCTTCTGGAATCTCCAGACGTGGTGAAAACCTTCGTTGTAGATTACCGAGGTGTGCCCGTTGCGACTTCTTCATTGCGCATCACGAATGAGTTTCCGGGTAGCGGGTATCTTCACTGGGTGGCAAGCCATCCAGCGCATAGGCGAAAAAACCTCGGC
>JAJYCW010000052.1 GCA_021777995.1 bacterium | reverse complement strand
AGCATTCTATCCTACTGCACTCGACAATCTTGTGTGCCGCACCATGGTGAGCGTCTCATGGGATGGAATGCTTTACGACTGCGATTTCAATCAGATGATTGGCCTACCGCCCGTGTCTGGACTCCCTTTGACGATTGACGACCTGGATGAGAGGTTTCTTCTAGGCCGTGAGATTGCAACCGGCAGTCATTGCTTTGGGTGCACGGCAGGTTCAGGTTCGTCCTGCGGTGGGCAGCTTACGAACCGAGGTTTGAACTAAAAGGTGGCACGGATAATGGCGGGTAAATTTGACCTTATAGTGATTGGCGGCGGAGCTGCAGGAATAGTTTCCGCCGTGATGGCGGGTGGATTGCACCTGCGTGTATTGATGATTGAAAAGGATCGAATAGGCGGTGAGTGCCTGTATACCGGCTGTGTTCCTAGCAAGGCATTGTTGCATGCTGCTCACTTCGCCCACAAAATGAGGGTGGCGGACCAAATTGGCTTACAAGCCCATAATATTTCACGCGAGGATGCGGCTGGGGTAATGAGGTGGGTAAAGGAGAGCATTAGAGGTGTTGCCGAAGCTAACGAGACAGAGGCGATGCTGCGCAATTACCACGTGGAAATTCGTCGAGGCGATGTTCATTTTATCGATCCACACACCGTCATTCTGAACGGCGAAAAGCTCACCGCAGACCATTTTGTGCTCGCAACAGGATCTCACCCTGCAGTTCCAGCAATTCCCGGGCTGGAGAATATCCCCTATTTGCTCAACACATCGATATTTGACCTGCAGGAGATTCCAGAGTCCATGCTAATCGTGGGAGGCGGCCCGATTGGTGTAGAGATGGCGCAGGCCTTTGCAAGATTGGGCTCGCGCATAACCATCGTGCAGCGTAAAAGCCGAATTGTTCCTCGGGAGGATGCGGAAACAGCGCTTGCACTTCAGCATATGCTCGAGGACGAGGGAATTGAAATCCTCTGTAATTCTGAGATTGCTGAGCTTAAGACGACGAGTACCGGTATTATCGCCGAGGTAAATATCGGCATAGGTACGCGCATTGTGGAAGCGGCCCACATCCTGTGCGCTGTAGGTCGACGACCAAACGTATCTGGGCTTGCACTGGAGAATGCCGGCGTACACATCTCACATCGTGGCATACCAGTGGACGGTCGTTTGCGCTCAAGCTGCAAGCATATTTATGTGTGTGGTGATCTGCTTGGTGATTGGCAGTATTCTCACATGGCCGAGTATGAAGCGAAGCTCGCTGTTCGCAACATCCTTTTTCCGGGCGCAAGTATAGCGAAGTTTGGGGTTGTGCCGCGCGTGCTCTTTACTGATCCTGAACTGGCATCGGTTGGGCTTACAGAAGAGGAAGCAACAGTCTTCAAAAAGCCCTACAAGGTCTATGTAAAGCCGTTTTCCCAAGATGATAGAGCCATTACTGACCACGACGCGCGCGGCTGGGTGAAGGTGCTGGCACACCCCCAAACCGGGCGAATCTGGGGTGTTCATATACTGGGTCCCCGCGCCGGTGAACTCATTATGGAATGGGTGTTGGCTATGGAAAAGAGACATTCAATAACGACAATTGCGGATCTTATACACCCCTATCCTACACTCACTATGGCCAGTCAGCGAGCCGCACAAAAGTGGTATGAAGAGTTTGCCGGAAATACACTGATCAGCGGTATTCTCGATCTCTACGTGCAGCGCATTCGGCCCTACAATCGGGCTGTTGCGCTTAGCGCACTGGCAGCCGGTGCCAGTGTTGCTGCGCTTAAAATGATGCGACGAAGGTGATTTGGTTCCCGTACCACGTGATTCGCGATAATATTGCCGCCCTCTAGGGTTGAAAACGGTCGTAAAGATCTGCAGGAAATGCCGTGGGACGGCCCTTTGCGTCTACCAGCATTTGATAGGTCTCGCCCTCTGCAACTAGCTGAGCCTCACGCACCAGTCGGTAACCAAACCTCACAGTTCGCCGCTTGATTTCCACTATCGTCGTAGTTAATACAAGCAACTCGTCGTAGTGAGCACTCGCAACATACCTGCAACGAGCTTCGACTACTGGTAAAAACAGGCCGCTTCGCTCCATAGCCGTATAGTCGATGCCGCGCAACCGGCAGAGATCTGCGCGCCCGGCTTCAAACCAGATCAGGTACGTACTGTGATGAGCTACCTGCATGGGATCGCATTCCGCGTACCGTACTCTAATGCTGGTTACAGCATCGCGTTTTTCAGCATCCATATAGGCTGCCACGTGCAGGGTTATGGTGTATCATTTCAGTGAACCTCTCATCAACGCTCGGAGAAACATGACCGATTCCTTCCCTAATGCCCGTTGGGTGTGCAAAGACGCAGACCCAAATCAGGTGACCGCCCTTCAACGCGAGCTCAGAATCCACCCTATTATAGCGCACCTCCTGGTGGGCCGCGGCGTGAACAGCCCTACACAAGCGGAGTCGTTCCTGAGTCCTTCGATGGATGAACTGTCCGATCCTTTTCTTCTACCTGATGCGGCGGCTGCCTGCGAGCGATTGAAGCAGGCGCTAGTGAACAAGGAACGGATTCAGGTTTACGGCGACTATGACGGAGACGGTGTTACATCCACGGCGTTGTGGACGCGCATGTTGACTGCCCTGGGTGGGGAAGTGCTGCCATTTGTACCACATCGAAAGCGCGATGGCTACGACCTCCGGGCAGATGGTGTGGAGACCGCGGCACGCAACAAATGCAGCCTCATACTCACCACTGATTGCGGTATCCAGCGCGTTGACGAGGTGGAACATGCGAGGGGACTGGGCATTGACGTGATTATTACCGATCACCACCTTCCCCACGAAAAACTCCCATCGGCTTGTGCCGTGGTCAATCCTCACCGTGCGGACAGCGGATATCCATTTAAGGACCTCGCGGGCGTTGGTGTGGCGTTCAGACTGGGAGAAGCTCTAGTACGAACCCTGGGTCAGAGCGTAACTGGTTACCATCGTGCCTATATTGACCTGTGTGCAATTGGCACGATTACGGACATTATGCCGCTAACACACGACAATCGTATACTGGTTAGCCATGGACTAAAGAGCCTGGCATCTAGTAAAAAGCCCGGTATTCGCGCACTTTTGAAGTTTGCGGCAGAGGATAGAAAGAGCAGCGGTGGTGATGTTACCGTCGAGACCGTTAGCTTTGGACTCGGACCGCGCCTCAATGCAGCCAGCCGGATGGGTGAAACGGATTTAGCGCTCAAACTGCTATTAACCCGAGATCACGTAGAGGGGGAAATCCTCGCAGGGCAGCTCAACCAGATGAACCTGTCGCGACGCGAAGATCAGCGCAAGATATTTACCGAGGCTGTTCAACTCGTAGAAGAATACCCTGAAGATCGGTGCCTTGTTGTGTCGGGCGAGGGTTGGTCGGCTGGTCTGGTTGGCCTTGTTGCAGGCAAGCTTCTGGAAAAGACAGGGCGACCTGCGATTGTAATTGCTTGTGATTCAGACACCAATGTGGGCAGAGGATCAGCGCGGTCAATTCCGGCATTTCACATCGCCGACGCACTGCAAAGGTGTAGTGATCTACTTAAAGAATTTGGTGGCCATTCGTGTGCAGCCGGCTTCTCTATTGATCCGCAAAACATACCCCTATTGCGGTATCGCATAAATGAAATTGCAAGCACCCAGTTGACGGACAGTGACCTGGCTCCGGTGATCGATGTCGATATGGCGATTTCACTGGATGACCTAAGTGAGGACCTGATGGAAGGTATCTGGCGTCTGGCGCCTTTTGGCAACGGTAACCCCATGCCAGTTTTTGTGAGTGAGGCATCGCGACTTGTCGAGGTGAAGACAATGGGCAAGGAGCAGGAGCATCTTCGTCTTCTATTTCGCGCAGAGGGCATCAAAGGAGACAAGCTTATCGCGGCCCCTCTGTGGCGAATGGGGAAATACGCAGCAGAGTTCGAAAAATTTAGCTCGTTGGACATCTGCTATTCGCTAGCACTGAACGAATTTAACGGCAGAACCAGTCTTCAACTAGAAATAAAGGACATTAGGCCGCCTGATTAGCTAACATACTGGGGACGGGTATAATCTGAGTAGAAATATTTACCGGAAGCGAACTGGACAAAATGAGTAAATTAGGCACAAATGATGCGATTGCAGGAGGCGGATTTCATCACCTTGCCATTCGCTGTTATGATTACGACACTACCTTAAAATTCTACATCGATGGGTTGGGTTGTACTCGGCGGTATGGTTGGGGTGCAGACGAGCGGGGAAGCGGCGGGAAAGATAGCCGTGCCTGCATGCTTGATACCGGCGACGGAAACTATCTCGAAGTGTTTGCTGGCGGCACCAAACGAGGTGCGGACGAACCCGAGCCAGTGATGTTCCACTTCGCCCTGCGAACCAACGACTGCGTGAAGGCTCTCGAACGTGCGAGGGCAGCAGGAGCGATTGTAACGGTCGAGCCTAAGAAGGTGGAAGTCGCAGGTGACGTACCAGAGGTATTCCATATTGCGTTCTGCAAAGGCCCCGACGGAGAGGTGATAGAATTTTTCGAGAATGCTAACCTGTGATTGAGCGCATACCGGAAGCCATTCTCGCGGTTGTTCTGCCCACGTTGTATGGGCTTTTCGTGATGTTCGTAATTAACCAGATTGAAAACCGCTTTGGGATTGGAATTCTGCACCACGACGAAAATTCGGCGCCTACAGGCAGCCACAAACATGACGATCGCGACGAAAGGAACGGTAGTTGAAGGCTGACAGTGGCAGTTTCTGGTTCCCCGTTCTTCCCGGTGTGGGTCACCCAGTATCAGCCCTCAGCGTAATCGTTTTGGGGCTATTCATCGGGTATGTAGCCGGAATGTTTGGCGTGGGGGGCGGGTTTGTGCTCACTCCCTTCATGATTAACATTCTGCGGATTCCTGCTCAGGTGTCAGTTGGATCTGCGCTTGGTCAAAAATGTGGCACATCCATCTCCTCGTTTCTGAAATACCGGGCGCTTAAGCGTGGGGAACCACGGATCGACCTGGTAATGATGGGTGGTAGCCTTATTGGCGTAGATGCAGGTAACAGGCTACTAGCATGGCTTACGGGATTAGGCGCCTGGCACTATGGTCATGGCGCGGACATGCCGGCAGTGCAGGTGGTTCTGGATGTGCTCTTTCTGGTAATGTTGATGGCTGTAGGCATGTACACCCTTCGTGATGCTCTTGAGGCCAGGAAGCGACTTGTTCCTCGAGGTGATGTCACCATACCCGGCTTTCTCGTCACAGGAATAAGGATTCCTCCCTTCGTCGACCTGCCGCTGGTGCAGTTAGAGCAGGTTTCGGTGCCAATGATGGCCTACCTCGGGTTCATTCTTGGGGTTGCCTCTGGCCTCATGGGTATTGGCGGTGGTGTCATATTCACCCCCATACTTATGTACGGCTTCGGTCTTTCGGTTCGCAATTCGGCGGGAACAGGCATTCTTCTACTGTACGTAACCGTGGCTGTAGGTACCGTGGAGGCTGCACTGCGCGGGTTTGTGAGCATTCCGCTGAGTATGCTCATTCTCGTTGGATCGTCCGTTGGCGCTCAACTCGGTGCGCTTAGTACCCATTATTGGACCAACCGTGTGTTGCGCGTTATCTTTGGGGTCCTTATCTTCATGACAGTAGGCGTGATCTGGCTAGATCTCTCTCCATTCTTTCTGCCTGGGGCAACTGGAATACCCATGTCGCACAACTCTCCCCCGGTTCACTACTCAGCACTATGGCTCGCGGGATACACTGTGGTTTGCGTCGTCGTGCCACTTGTGTGGGGGGTATTTGCCCGTTCCTACATCGTCAAAAGAATGGTTACTGTTCGCGCGGAGGGGTGAGAATTCCTTAGGCTGCCATGAAACACCCGCGGGGGCTTACTTACCTCTTTCCGCGCAAGAAACCGAACAATCGTCCGCTATTATGTGTTTTGTCATCCGGCTTGAAGTGTACTTTATCTGGGCGTATAATCCGCGACCACACTTCCCGTCCGTGCTCTTTATCAAAATGGATGTCGAGGGCACTGAAAACGTTGTAGACTTCGTCATATCGTTCCAGCATCTGAGGGAAGAGTATCATTCTATGCGGGACCTGCATGTCGAGCAGTACTTCCAGAGTATCGGCTAACTCCTGCCTGATGTTGTCGCCGGTGCGATTTTTGTCAAGACCTCGCATCAGGTCCTTTGCCTTTCGTTCTCGCGATGCAATTGCATGTTCTGGGCGCCTGTAAGTCACCAGCACCGTGAGATCATTGCGAAGCGAGCACCACGCGCGAAGAATAAGTGGATGATAGGTGAACCTGGGGTCTTTTATTACCGAAAAATCCAGGGAACAGATTGCCTCTCTCTGTTGATCCAAGGATGCATTGGTGTTGCCTGTTTCAGCGATGTCCTTTTGAAGTGCACTGTTAATACGAACTACTGGTGGGTATTCAAGGCCTGCATCTACAAATTCGTGCCATGTGCCCCCGGGGTCGAACCCCATTTCCCGGCAGAATAAGGCGAGAAGGCTAGTACCGCTTCGCCCTGGACCCGTAATAATCAGCATGCCAGATAACCTCTAAATCTTGATTGAAACGTATCGATAAGTATACAACGAAGCAGCGGGTGCACGCCACTTGCAGGGCTCAACCGCCGTGCATGAAATTGTAGACAGCGCTATTGCAACCTTTACGATGCTGAGCAGGTGCAAACCAAGGTTTTCGGCGGAAGTGACGCTCCGATGTCGATCAGCAAATAAATAAATTTACAGTTGGCTTACTTCAATGCGATTATTAGCGTTATACTAAGTGTATGGTGTTTTTAGGAGACACGGTAATGGTAAACTGGACAATCGAGACGTGTTTAATGCATCGCGTGCTCATTCACACTTGCCCCAGCGCGCTACCGGGTGACACGGCTCATATTCTACGGCAGGATATTGGCGGCGGTTATGTTCGGTGTGAGCGTTGTGGGGAAAAGTTTTTACCGCCAACTGATCCTGGAGACTCCCGGTTAATTTTGCGATTGAAGCTTAAAGATGTTGCAGAAAGCAACGAAAAGGTGTACTATTAAAAGACCTAATGCAATAAACTGGATATCGAGTTCACCGTATGTGCGTCAGAACCTGTACCGGTCACACCTTTGCTTTGGAGTAAATTAGGTTAACTGGAGACAAGCACGTAATGGTGCAACGCGTGAAAGACTTTTTCGCCGAGAACGAAGGGCTTTTGCAATTCATTAAGTTTTGTACTGTGGGAGCAAGTAGCGCAGTAATTGATGCTGGGTTGTTTTTTGTGCTGCTTAAATTGCATATAGCCTGGATGCTGGCTCGAACTTGTTCGTTTACTATCGCAGTGATTAATGGGTTTATCTGGAATCGTCGTTGGACTTTCAAGGTTCACAGCCGGGAATCAAGCCAGAGCCAGTTTGTAAAATTCTTTAGTATCAACGTAATAGGGCTCGCACTTAACCTGGCGATCATGAAGTTTATGTACTTTATTCAGTTAGGGCACGCGCCAAC
Organism: bacterium; assembly: GCA_021777995.1. Taxonomy (GTDB): domain Bacteria; phylum Armatimonadota; class Chthonomonadetes; order Chthonomonadales; family Chthonomonadaceae; genus JAJZFK01. The sequence continues at coordinate 20,349 of JAJYCW010000052.1, read as the reverse complement.
TGCACATGAGCACGATTTGCGGCAGACGGCGATAGCGTTTCTCGTTGCGATCACCATCGTTTCGGTCTGGAATTTCTTGGGCAGTAAGTTCTGGTCATTCAAGTCCGCGGCTCCCGCCACCAATGAGTCGGCTGTTTAGGTCAACCATCAGTTCTCAACGTGCTTCTCGCAGAATGAGAGATGCCTATCTAGCCGACGGGCGGCACGGCGTCCGAGGAGCTCGGTTCGTGTGCTGAGGTTTCCCCGGTAGCGTCGGAATGTACGGTTTCCGGTGTTGTCGGAGCATACGGAAGAAGTACTTTATCGTCTGATTCCAGTATTTGATCGCTGTCCTCTTTGGCTAACAGCAGTTGGGTTCCGTCCGGCGTTGTGGAAGACTGCACCGCTTTAGGTTTTGGCTTACCCTTGCTCTTTTTAACAGTACCGGCAATCTGCTTCACCACACCTTTTGAGCCGGTGTAAGCTTCCATGTATAGCTGCCGCAGGTGTCGTGCTGTTACATGCTCACCCGTGAGATAGAAGAATTGCATCGCACGTCCCACTGCCTGCGTGCCTGCATAGGCGATCATTGCCCGTGGCAAGAAGCCGACTACTGGGACAATACCCACAAGTTCGCGGGCCACTGCTCGCCAGCCAAATGCATTTCCCTGGATAGGCAGTAGATCCTTACCTCGTGCTTTAAGGTCGGTATCCAGGCCATAAATTGCGGCAAGTTTCAGTGTCATCATGACCTGGTTCTTAGTCAGCATTATCATGTCGGAAAAAGCAGCGACCGGAAGACCAATCTGGCCAAGGAAGGGCACCTGCTCCGCAACGCCAGTAAGTAGCGCGAATTGTGCGTTTACTGCGGACGTCTGAGCGATTACGCGAGCCGCGGCTTCAGAGCGGAAAGCCGGAAAGGCGCGCGACAAGGGGATGGAAAGCGCTGGTTGGTCGTCAAGTATCCTGGGTACGACGGCGTCCCAACCGCCAATCTCGGAAACCGTGTAGACCCTGCCAGACAATACTGTCTCTGTTCTGGAGCCGTCGAGGTTAAGCACAATGTCGAAGAAACCTGGCTCTTGCGGGAAATTAGCCTCGGCGGAAATCTCTGAATACTGATGTATTTCAGCATTGGCAACTATTGCCTTAGAAACCCCAATCCGCTTCGTGTCACTGTCAACGGCCAGGGCCGCAATAGCTGCTGCCCTGCTCTCCTCACTGCCGACCAGAGCAACCCGAAGGTGCTTTGCGGCTGCCCGTTGCACCTCGGTGACATTGATGCTCTTAATTATTTCCCAGAAACCTTTTGGCCCTGGTATCTTCGTCATGGGTTGCTCCTTAGGGCATCAATCCTACTTGAACAGATCAAGCGGCATAGGAATGTTCACCTTTACGTTCCTGTACTCCGTTTCACCAGCGAGATTACCTAAATTGTCATCAATTTCTATAATAGAGGGCATCCACAGGTTTGGGGCAACCTCCTTCGCCTTGCGGTAGTACCATATAGATCGAAGCTTGCCCTGCTGACTGTACTCCTCACGTTTTACCGTAATCTTGGTTTCAGGATCAATCCATACGAGGCGGTGCGAGGTATCCAGCGATTTGTCTCTATAGCTTATTCTGAAGACAGCACACATCTTTCCATCGTACGGGCGGGCTCCCATGAACTGCGCTTCCGTGTAGCTGAGATAATCTTCTGAAAGCAGACCCATATCGAGAAGAGTTTTGCGCTTTCCCGGGGTTTTGGAAAGGTCGGTCTTGACGTTGAGCCCCACGCTTAGCCGAACATCCTGCATGGTAGAATTGACGATGTAGATACCCGTGGCGGCGCCGAACCTGCCATCAATACGCATCATATCCGGCAGTCGAAATCGCAGTAGAAGGTCACTGTGAGATTTCTTCATCCATTCATATATCAGCCCAAAATCCTTGTTGATGCGGCGACCAGCGGCCGCGTCATACTTTACGAGGTGCATGTATGCACTGAAATCTATAAGACCATGGTTCACGTACGATTGAATGTTTGAGCTGATTGGTGCAGCGGACGCTGCTTTTGGCGCGGCCATTCCAAGCGCAAGCGCGTAGCAAACGGCTGCAATACCAACAGGTTTTTTGAATTTTAACTGCATTTCTATTCCTTTTAATGAGGCTGACAGACCGCCAGCACCGTACGGATATTATACCCGTGCGCTTGAAGCCATATTGGCTTTGGTAATACCACACAGAATATGCTTCACGTTGTGACACTCCTTGCTAGCAGCCAACACTGATAACTTGAGAAGCATAGTGGTCGTGTTCACAAAATCGGTAGCTATCCACGCAACACCCGTTTGGGCGGCAGCGGAGTTCACGAAGTACTGTGCCGGCACTGGCTAGGATATCATCACCTACCGCCGCTCGTCATTGTGTAATGATATATTAACCAGTTCGAACCGTGGGATGCCCGATGTTACCGCCGAGTGTAGTAATATATTCTTACGGAACATCCCGGCTCCGCCGAACGGACCAGGGATCTTATTTACACCCTGGAAGGTAACTGTTAATGAATATTAGCCCATTGGCTGGCAAAACAGCGCCAGCCGAAATGCTGACTAACGTTGCTAAACTGGTCACAGCGTTCTACAGTGAAGTACCGGATCCCAATGATGCCGGAGAGAAGGTCTCCTTTGGCACATCTGGTCATAGAGGCTCGTCGCTTCGTACAACATTCAATGAGAACCATGTGGCCGCCATCACGCAGGCAATCTGCTACTATCGCGCCGAGCACAATATTACAGGGCCACTATTCATTGGCATCGATACCCATGCCCTTTCGGAGCCGGCATTTGCGTGTGCTCTGGAGGTATTAGCGGCGAATAGCGTTGACGTGATGGTTTCTGCTGCAGGAGAGTACACCCCCACACCTGCCGTTTCGCGTGCCATCTTGGTATATAACCGCAACCGAAGCAGCAACCTTGCCGATGGTATTGTGATAACGCCCTCCCATAATCCTCCAGACGATGGCGGATTCAAGTACAACACACCGAATGGCGGCCCAGCAGATACGAGCGTGACTGGATGGATACAGAACCGCGCTAATGAGATACTCGCTGCCGGATTGCAGGATGTCAGGCGCATTCCGTTTCGCAGAGCGATGACTGCACAAACGACCCACCAGTTCGATTATCTGAACGAGTATGTGAACGATTTGAACAGCGTTATTGATATGGATCTCTTGCGCGACTCGCAGATTCGCATGGCGGTAGACCCTCTTGGTGGTGCTGGAGTTAGGTATTGGCAGGCTATTGCCGAAAGGTATAAGCTCAATTTAACCGTGGTCAACACGGTGGTGGATACGACATTCAGGTTTATGACGGTTGATTGGGATGGACGAATTCGTATGGATCCGTCGTCTCCTTACGCCATGCACAGCCTGATAGGTCTGAGGGGTGGATTCGACATTGCATTTGCTTGTGACCCGGACCATGACCGACACGGCATAGTAACCAACAGTAAGGGGCTCCTGTCTCCCAACCACTATCTTAGCGCGGCAATTTACTACCTGTTTCAAAATCGCCCGCAATGGCCGGCACATGCGTCGATTGGCAAAACAGTGGTGTCCACCCAAATGATTGACCGGGTTGCGGCAAAGCTCGGGCGGGGATTGTGCGAAGTACCCGTGGGCTTCAAATGGTTTGTAGAAGGTCTGCTGGATGGCTCGATAGCCTTTGGCGGCGAGGAGAGCGCAGGCGCTTCCTTCCTGCGCCAGGACGGTACCGTATGGTCAACTGATAAGGATGGGCTCATACCCTCATTGCTATCCGCCGAAATAACTGCGAGATCGGGGAAAGATCCCGGTGAAATTTACGCCGGCCTAACGCAAGAATTTGGCGACGCTGCCTATGAGCGCGTTGAGGCAAAGGCTACACCTGCCCAAAAGGCAAGGCTCGCAAAACTTGCGCCATCGCAAATTAAATCGACCACGCTCGCATGTGACAATATTGTTAGCATACTAAGTAATGCGCCAGGTAATGACAAACCAATTGGCGGCATCAAGGTGGCAACTGCTAATGGCTGGTTTGCGGCACGACCATCTGGAACGGAGGATATCTACAAGATCTATGCAGAGAGTTTAGTCGGGGAGAAACATCTGCAAATGATTCTTTCTGAGGCACAGCAGATTGTCGACGACACGCTGGCTACTGCGTAGTCCATTACGAATAACCGGGGGTGGGGACGACGTTGCTGCCGAGGCACTGAACTGCTGCGCGTGCTGCTATATCGGTACGATTGGAAAGTACACCGCACCACAACCGCCAACAAATTGAGGTTTGTGCCACATTGGAAGATCAGACACAACCAGACCGCTCAGGTTCTCGTCATACGTCGGATCACCTTGCAAATGAGCGGACCTATCTCGCGTGGATACGTACAAGCATAGGCATCATGGCCTTCGGGTTTGTGGTGGAAAAGTTCGCACTGTTCATAAAGAAACTTTCGTATGTGCTTGAGAAGTCTGGTCTGTCCAAAGCGGCCTTGTCCACGCACTCTAGCGGTTATAGTGCGGTTGCAGGTATCTTTCTGGTTGCGGCGGGAGTTCTGATGGCAGTACTGGGATTCTTGCGTTTTCAACAGACTGGTAAACAGATTGATTCAGGCACCTATTCTCCCGCATACTTCCTGGATATGCTGCTGGCCGGCACGGTTTTGGTTGTGGGCGTAGTGCTGTCTGTGTATCTATTACACAACGTGTAGGTGGATAGGTCACGCGTGGATGTACAGGTGGTTTTGTAACATAATTGATGACTGTGAGAATGGAATCAGTTTTCATTTCGTCATTGAACGTTGAGCGGGCACAGATTTGCGGATGTATCACAGCAACAGGAGAGTTCTATGCAGATACCGCAGGATCCCACGGTAGATGTTGACAAGGCACATCTTGCCTTTAACCAGGTACAGCTGCCTTATGGTCTGGTGTTTGATGAAGTTAGCCTCGATTTTGTCGGCATTCATGCTAAGGGCCCGGGATTGAACGGAGAGCAGCCAGCAGTTGACGTTAACGAAACCCACTTTCGGGTTATGATGACCGAGCCCCATATAAATCTGCTTCTTAAAGAGAATGCTGATAAGATACCCGCCAAGGATGTCTCCGTGGTGGTTCTTACTGGGAAACTACGGGTACATGGAACCTATGTAAAAAGTATTCTTAGACTGCCTTTTGTGGTGGAATGCGTGCCCAGGATTGAGAACGGCGTTAAGATCCATTTCGATTTCAAGGACGCTCAAATGGGAGTATCGATGCCTTCGTTTATTGTGGACGCAATTAGTCAACATCTAATGGCAATCGATTTGAACAGGCTGCCAGTGCCGGTATTCCTTGAGTCGATTGAGTGCGAACCGGGACGGGTTACTGTAAGTGGCAGAGCGCGCATTAGTTGGCCCCTGATAACGGCGGTGACAGCTGCACCCCCATTTACCCAGAAGGCTCTATCGTAACGTTCCGCCTATTGGCTGGGTAATACCATTGGGTGGAACCTCACAGGTCGGCTTGCAATCGGCTCGTCCTGATGTGTGTCGTGCGAGTACAATACCGCCCCATTAAGGTTAGTAACTGGATGAATGTCAATAAACTATTGGGTCAAAGTTGGTGCCCGGCGCGCAGCGCATGCCGATTACCTTCAGGGGGAATATAGCGTTTCTAACGTCTGCCAGTAACCAGGAAAGGTTTTTCCCGTGCAGGCTGGGTTCACGATCTTCACGCCGGGTATGCGTAGCCCAGCCAAAGCAAAGCTCATTGCCACCCTATGGTCGTTATAGGTTTCGATAGTTGCTCCGTGAAGGCTCCGTGACGGCCATATTTGCCAGCCATCTTCATACTCCTCCACTGCTGCTCCCAACTTGCGAGCTTCCGTTACTACCGCATTGATACGATCGCACTCCTGTAGCCTGCTATGCGCGATACCGCGCACACGCGTAGGTCCGTTTGCAAACAGGGCCAGGGCTGCCAGAGTCAGGCTGGTGTCCGATATAAGTGACATATCTACGTCAATACCTTGCAGCTCTGTTAACGCTGGACCTGTGACCTTCAGCCCTTCTGCTGTTTCCACGGTGGTGCAACCCATGCGAGGTAGTATCTCGGTGGCGAAGCGAATATCCCCCTGCAACGCGTTGTCGTGCAATTGGTTGATAACAACCGAGCCGCCCGTTAACGCAGCCGCAGCAAAAAAATAGGAGGCGCTGGAGGCATCCGGTTCTACGGGGTAAACGGGCATTGCCTTATAGCGTTGTCCGGATTGTATATGCCAGATGTTATTCTGAGGATTATCTACCATTACACCCCACTGATGCATCATCTGGGTGGTTATAGTAACGTAAAGTGGACGAAACGCCTCGTTCGTTGCAATGTGGACATTACGACCAGAGCAGGGTGCAGCCATAAGCAGGGCACTAATAAACTGACTGCTAGCACTGGCATCAAGCTGGCAGTCGCCGTTCGTCCAGCCGGTGGTTTCAATGATAAGCGGCGGACAGCCGTTGCCGGAGGCTGAGGATGCGTTAACGCCCAGCTGCCGAAGTCCGTTTAGCAGCGGGCCCTGAGGACGTTCGCGCATCCGATCTGTACCGTCTAATCTGAAGGTTCCGTGCCCTAGCGAGCAGAGCGCCGCGAGAAACCGGATGGAAGTACCGGAGTTTGCGAGGTTAAGTGCAGCTGAATGAACGGGTATTTGCCCACTCTGCCCACGCACCGAAATCACACTGCCGTCATTATCCACCTGAATGGAGTAGCCCAACGACTGCAGTGCCTCGGTCATGACCTGCGTATCCTCACTTGCAAGTGCCCCAGTGATGGTGGATGACCCATGGGCAAGAGCAGCAAGAATCATTGCCCGGTTGGTGATCGATTTTGATCCAGGTACACTAATCCGGGCACTAACAGGTTGATCTAACGGCGTAACCGCGTACGAGGTCATGGCAGCTCATCCACGTCGCGTGGTAGTGGTTCCGCAAGTGAACGCATGCCTTCGTCTGTGATAAGGTAGTCGTTTTCTAGCCTTACTCCAATCGCTTCCCGTGGCAGGTAGAGACCAGGTTCGACTGTAACCACACAGCCTGGCGCCAGTGGCTGAGCCCAGTTCACAGATGAGTGAACGTCATGAACATCAAGGCCTAGGTGGTGTGAAATACCGTGAGGCAAAAAAGTGTCCATAGTCGTCTCTGTGCCAGCTGGCCCGCAGGCTCGCAAGGAAGACTCTCGATAAAATGCCTTACACTTTTCAGCAAGCGTCTCTACCGTGTCTTCGCCCAGCTTAAAGTTGTCAACAACGTGGTGATGAGCAGCAAGGACTAGGGCAGCAATGTCCCGCTGGCGTGGTGACCACTGGCCGCCTACCGCATAGGTTCGAGTAATATCTCCGCAGTAGTGACCAAGCAGCGCACCAATATCCACGACGACGGTACTGCCCTGGGACATGGGTTGATTATTCTGGTCATAGTGCAGTACAGTGGCTCGTTCTCCACTGCCCACAATAGGAGCGAATGCAGCCGCAGCGCCTCTGCTGTAAAAAGCCTTCATCACTGCAGCCTCTACCTCACATTCGTTACGCCCATCTCCGTTGTGAATAACGGTTCGCGCGGCTTGTTGAGCAGCCATCGTAACGCTCGCGGCTCTCTCCATCCGTTCTATTTCAGCTGGTGACTTAATGATTCGCTGGCTTGCCACCGTGGCCGAGATGTCCTGAAAGGACGCCACGGGGGCAATTTCGCGCAAGCGGTTTAGTAGCTGAAACTCTGGCGTAACGTTCGACCCCGCGCCAAACGGAGCAGTGAGTGCTACACGTGGGCACTGTTTGAGCCACCCCGTTACAGCACTCCACAGGGCGCTGGCACTAAGGCACTTCTGAAAACCCGTCAGTTCCTCAGTGAGTGAACCAGGACCTAATTTGGGCCCTGTCCAGGTTTCTGCAACGACACTGCGGTCTGGGAGAAACAGAAACTCCTGCAGGTTCGGCTGCAGACCCCGGAATCCCGTTGCAGCCGAGAAGCCGCCCGGTAGAAGTACCATCGCTGCCCCGGGTGTATCGACTCCCGTGTAGTAAAAGAACGTTGGATTCTGCCGATATGGTAACACGTTACTGCCAGGGCTTTCTACATTTCCCTGCAGGATGATAATATCGCCGGGATAACGCTGCCTTAGCCCCGCGCGCCGGCGAGCAAATTCTTGCTGCGTGAAGCCATCGAGAGGAGCAGGGGGTGGTAACAACCCATTGACCTCCGATTGAGGGGATCCGGCACTGGAAGTTACAGGAGTCATTTAGGGCCTTCTGGAATTCCTGCTGGGTTAATGCCACGAAGCATCATACCCTGACCGCGGGAGATGTGTGTTTTGATGGTTGGGTTGTCTTCAGGATCACGCATCTGTACGAGCAAAGTAGTACGTGCCTCGTTACTTACATTTATACCCGAGCCATGAATGGTGAGGTAACTGAAGAAAAGAACATCGCCTGCTTCGGCAGGGCATGGTACCGCGCTTTCAACCGGATATTCGGCGAAAGGCAGGTGCCATCCACCCTCGGCACTGTGTTGAAGCGGGCCAAGTTTATGGCTACCTGGCACAACACGCACACAACCCTTTTCGATAGGCGCGTCATCGAAATGAATAATACCTGCAATCATGGTATTGCGATCATGAGGGAAGTACGGCTGATCCTGATGCATAGGGAACGGGCTTCCCTTCTCCGGTGGCTTGATAAACATTTTGGTGTGGTGTAGTTGAACGTTTGGCGTGCCCATGACGCGTGAGGCTGCCAAAGTAAAGGCGTCACTACAGATGAGTTGTGTAAAAACAGCGTCGTAGAACTGTACATCGTGGCAGTGCAGCAGTTTGGTTTTGCCCGCGCCTTCCACACTCTCTCGGGCACTGCCCCAAGTTGCGTCCATATCCGAATGTGCTGCCAACCGCTCGATCAGCGCATGTCCGGCTGCTCGATAGCGGGCCGCATCTTCGCGGGATAACAGCCCTTTCACCAGTAGAAACCCATCGCGATTGAATTGCTCAACCTGAGTATCGCTTAGCATACCTGCCAGTCTCCTGTCCACTTAATACTTGTGAGCCATTACGCCGCACATGCCAAAGATTCCTGCGCGAATTGTAGTAGGGGTGTGTTGGGATGCCGTTCCCTGCCGACAGTCAGATGATGTCTGCGGCGATATGATTCACCAACTCGAACCTGTAGGCCCGTAGCTAGGGCGGTGAGAAGAGAAATGAGAGCAATATTGTAACCTTTGCTGCAGAAACTTAGTTTCGTGGACCTACGCGAATAAGTTTTTGATTTGTTTTGCAGTTTTGGATAAAAATCTCTCCCATTAGCATTGACAGCGACGTAGCAATCTGTTAATCTAAATGAAATCGGTCAAGAGCATGCACCATGAAGTTATGCTCCCAATTATTGTTGTAACCTGCCGAGTTGCCGAATGATCCAAAGCTGCCAACCTATTTGCCGGCATTTACGTGAGTTGCTGGTTATCCCTTCTCTATCTTTCGCCCTTTGTACGAGCTTCTGCGGCTGCAGTCGCAATGCCATGACTCACGACACAAAAGCAACGTCCGCAGCGTCAACGCCCATGATATCGAGTACCGTTTCGGTGAGTGAAGTACAGGCACTGCGTAAGACTTCCTATTACCAGGCAGCGGATGTGTATATTCACAGGCACGAGTATGGTAAAGCGCTTGGTGAACTTAAACAGCTCGCTGTCAGGCAGTCCTCCCACAACGGGCTGACCGCAGGTGAATCGCGATGGATAGCCAGTCAGGAGCAACGCTGTTTACCATCCGCACTAGGGCGTTTAGCTAAGCCTTTAATTATGCCGTCACTCGTGGCTACCGCACGAAGTGGGGACGATTCACCAAGCAACGGGCTTCGTGCACTCATACTTATCGTCGAGTATCTGCATATGCCACCGGTTTCCACGTTCCGAATGGAGGAGGTATGCAAGGCAGGGCAACACTGTAGTAGTATGAAAGGGTTGCTGCGCGCGTCGAGGGTTGCTGGCTTCGTTCCCGTACCGGTACGGATTAGTAGACGCGCAATTGCACACCTACGTCTGCCGGCCATTGTGAGCATTGGCGGTAATCGGTATGTTGCGGTGTTTAATGTGAACGGTAGGGGGCCAACGGGCACCGCGACTGTGTGGGACCCCAGGCAAATCGTACCCGTGACAGAATTGCAACAGACGCTGCTGAAGGCGTCTAACGGCACGCTAATTCTGCTAAAGTATCGCCGGGTTCTGCCCATAAACCAGCCATCCGTGGTCTGCCGTGGCATAGGTTAGACGGGTTTCGGTACCTGCATACTGTCAAGCATCCTCAGATCGATTGACGGACGTCGATTTTCAGGATTGCGAGGCATGCCTGCGTTTGGCGAAACGCTCACGCACAACGGCAGCACCGCAACCCGGCGCAGGCAGGCAGCAACTGGTATGCCTACTGCTACAACAACGCGCTTGGTTGGATTGATGCTTATGGTCTTGACAAGGAAACCTCCAGGGGCTCCGGGCCATCGGGAAAAGCTAAGATCCATAAAGTAGGACCCTTAACAAAAAAACAGGCTCATGATAGAGCAAAGCAGAGAAGCTGGGGTAAGCAGGAGCCGATACATCATCCTTCGCCAGGGAAAGGCGAGGATCCTCACTACCATCCGAGAGGGAAAGATGGAGATGTCTTGAAGGATGGCATACACTATACCTACCCGATATTCAGCCCACCCCCTCCAAAGCCTCGGCTCCGAACGGCAATAGGAGTTGGAGTGGTCCTAGTTGGGACGTGGGAAATTGGGAAGTGGATAGTTGCAATAGTTGGCGCTCCTCCAACGGGAGGCGCTAGTCTCGGTGTTGCATTTACACCCTGACGCCATAAAAGAAGGCGTTCTCAATTGTTACAGTCACTTGAGAACGCCTCGACTAAAAAAGGAGAAGAGATGGAGCCACTGCTAAACCACAAAAGTCTTGCCGCATGGTGCATGCTCACGGAAGGGGAATGGGATATTCTGAAAACAAGAAAACAGTTCACCTCAGATGATAAGAAGCGATCGCCTCTACCTGCCGACGGGTGGATCATGCAACACTTGCATGACAGATGTGGATCTTCAGAAGGCGGTCAGCCAATAATGGGTGTGTACAAGCCCAATCGCTTTACCGAACAGGCATACAGGATCATGCAGGCCTATTATGGTACTACAGGCACATCTGAGCTGATACTTGTTCAATATAAAATCAGCAGACAGGAGGCCCTTATCCTTACTCATATGATGTACCTGAGGCTGCAAGGTAATCTACATATAGCGCTCTCTGTCGAAGAACTTGAAGCGCTTCAAATTGCGTTACAAGAGAATGGGTACACATTATCTCAGAGGTATTACCCTGAGAAGATACAGAGGGAGATCAGTGAGAGTTGGGATAATATATTCCACCCAAACTGCGAGATAAATTATGATTCTACTGATAATGTATACATTGCGAGCTGTAGTATCCGTTTAGACCAGGTTCAGTTTGCCGAAAGAGTGAAGCAAGGTGAAGCTTTGTTTCGTGCCTCCTATCGTGACGAAGAAGATTGGAATTATTACGGTCCTGATGCAGCGAAGGTAGCCAGACTATCCCGTCATTTTCTACTATAATTATCCCTCTACTGGTTTACGATTTAATCAGTTCGAGCAGAACAGATGCAGCTAGCAGCAGTGTGGCATAACTGCAATCGGAACCGTTATCACTCCATAGAAGTCAGCTTTGAAAGCATCCCTTCCTGCATCGAGACCTGTCGAGAGTTTAAGCTCATCCGTGAATAACATGTTTCAGCTCTCGATACTGGGCGCCCCATCTCATCATTTGCGCTGAATAGTGTCCAAGCGGTCTACTTTCAATTATTCATCAGTGTCCCGGTGAAGCGAGGCAAGGTGTCTGTTCTCTGAGAGCGGTCATCTAACTTGAATAGAGATAACGAAGAGAGATCCATTAGCATGTCTAAAACTTACACAGAACCGAATATTGACCGTTTGAAGGATAAGAACCCTTTCATCCGCATGAGTGCTGCCTTCACGCTAGGCGAGATGGCAGATGCGGCATCTGTTCCTGCGCTCATCCAGGCATTAGATGATGAGATTCCTTCCGTAGTCATCGGCGCCTCCTTTGCACTGGGCGAGGTAAAAGATTTAGCTGCAGTTGCCCCTCTCATCGATACTTTAAAGGCGAAGAACGCTACTGTTCGCGCTGGAGCAGCATGTGCGCTAGGGAAGATCGGAAATGCATCTGCAGTCCCCGCCCTTATTGAAGCATTGAATGACACTAGCCTCTCCGTCCGTTCAGTCGCCGTTAATGCACTGGGTGCGATCAGGGATGCGCGAGCTGTTCCAGCCCTCGTCAACACGCTGGATGATGAGTATGATATTGTTCGGTCGAGGTCTGCGTGTGCCTTAGGAGAGATGGGCGATCAATCTGCTGTCGCTCCTCTTATTGTGGCCCTGGACGACGAAAACTATGATGTACGAGAGTGTGCGGCCATTGCGTTGGGTCAACTAGGTGATGCGTCTGCGGTACCCGCTCTCTTCGAGGCGTTGAAAGATGACAATTGGATGGTACTTTGCAAATCCGCCACCGCATTGGGGAAGATCGGTGACGCTTCGCTATCGCAGTCGACGACTACTGCACAAGAGGAGGCAGTCGAGGTAAGACCGCTTCATAGCGCTGGGTTAGGCGAGATCAGCAACGTTGTTGCTGATCTCGCGAACTTCAAACCTCGTACAAGAAAGTATCTTGAGCGCTTGAACGCAAAGGATCCTTCAGAGCGCATCATGGCTATTTCTGGTTTAGGGGAGCTGGGCGACGCCGATCTTGTGCCAGCGCTTTCAGAACTATTGAACGATAATGCGCCAGCTATCCGCATTGTTACGGCGTTAGCTTTAGGCGCTATTGGCGACAATACCGCTATCTCATCGCTTGTTCGTGGGTTGAAGGACAAGAACTCATCGGTCCGTAGTGCGGTGATCACTGCCTTGGGAGAGATAGGCGATGTCACTGTTGTTCCAGATCTCCTTGACGCCCTGAAGGATGAAGAAAACAATGTTCGTACTGAGGCAGCACGCGCTTTGGGGAGGATCGGCTCTACCGCACTTCCCCTGCTCCGTGAAGCGTTGGACGATGGGGATGCGAATGTCAGGCTTGGTACTATTGTCGCCATCAAAGAGATGGGTGAGGCTTCTCTATCTCGTTCCATTAACCATGCATTGAGCGACCCAAATGCAAGGGTGCGCTCTGCAGCTGCCAGCGCTCTGGGAGCGATTGGTGATTCTGCTTCAGTACCAGATCTCATTGCAATACTTAAGGATGAAGACGCGGATGTGCGTTCACATGCGGCGGAAGCCTTAGGGGAGTTAGGCGACACCTCCTCACTTCCGGCGCTCATCGCATCGCTGAACGATGAGGAGGTAGACGTACGCGTTCAAGCTGCCACTGCCTTAGGGAGAATCGGCGACACTTCCTCAGTTCCAGCGCTCATCGCTACGCTGAACGATGAAGCCGTAGACGTGCGCGCTCAAGCTGCCACTGCCTTAGGGAGAATCGGCGACACTTCCTCAGTTCCAGCGCTCATCGCTACGCTGAACGATGAAGCCGTAGACGTGCGCTCTCAAGCTGCCACTGCATTAGGGAGAATTGGCGACACTTCCTCAGTTCCCGCTCTCATCGCAGCGCTGAACGATGATGACGTGGACGTACGGTCTGATGCGGCTGCTGCATTAGGAGAGATTGGTGATTCCACCTCAGTCCCCGCTCTCATAAAGTTGCTAGGTGAAGAAGACGCGACTGTTCGGGGAGCCGTGATACCAGCGTTAGGCAACATCGGTGCAGATGCGGTCCCCGATCTCATCCGCGCATTAAACGATAAGCGGCCAATAGTTCGAATATGCGTGTGCTCTGCTTTGGCAGAGACGGGCGACGCTGCTGCGGTTCCTGCAATCATTGATGCGTTAAAGGACAGAGACACAAACGTTCTGATAGAGGCCGTGTGTGCGTTAGGGACCATCGGCGACAGCAGTGCAGTTCCCGCCCTCGTCGATGTCTTAAGGGATGAAGATGAAGACATTCGCTCGTATGCAGTCACTGCACTGGGCCGGATAGGCGCTGTAACAGCAGTCCCTGCTATCATCCAAGGTCTGAAAGATCGAGATAGGGGTGTTCGATCGAATGCCGCCACAGCATTGAAAGCGATTGGCGATTCCACAACTCTTCCACGCAAGATTTTGTCCAGTCCAGAGGCCCTCATCTCTGCGGAGGAAAAGCTCGAAATCCTCAACTCCTTACGGTCTGTCCGGGGATATCACTTCCCTGATAATCGCAAGCTCTGCCTGGCGGTTCTCGGTGAGGAAGATAAGGAAGCACGTGAAGGAGCAGAGGCTGCATTGCGCTGGATGGATACAGCTCGATGACGTTGCTCGCAGGTAACCAGCTAGAAAAGTGCTTTCAGTTGCCGTAAGAACTATGTTGCATCACGGGGTTTAGTCACGAACCAACTCTGAGACTGCTCGGGTTAATATTTTCGTTCCCAGGGGCTTCCAGGTATGCTGCTTGGAATACGTGGAGTATTGACCGTTCTGGTGGTACCACCACCACGCTTACGTATGACGTACTCAACCCGGTAACGTCTATCGTTCAGCCTGGCGGTTCGGTGGTAAACTACGCGTATAACGGTGATGACCAGCGCGTGGGCCAGGGCAGTGGTGGCGCGCTGCTTTATGATGCCTTTGGCAAAGCGCAACGCTTGCGGCGCGTAACCCATTAGGTGGTGGCAAGGTCCTGCAGCTCTACAGGCATATGAGCCCAACGCTCGCCCTAAGGTTTAGCGATGGCGAGAGGATAACTACAACCGCAGGGCATCCTTTCTTTGTAGCAGGCGTAGGCTTTGTGCCCGCCGGCCGTCTTGCAATAGGCTGCCAGATTGTAACGCGCGCAGGTCCAGCACTTCGGCTGGAAACTGAGCACCCTACCGGCAAGCTGCAGACCGTCTACAACTTCGAAGTAGCGGGCACCCATACCTACTTTGTTGGCAAAGCTGGGCTCTGGGTACACAACAATTGTGAGCCAGAATATTTGCAGCGGGTGTGGGATCGTGGTAATGAGGATTGGAATACTGGCGGCAACTTCTACAACCACCACAGTTTTCCAATCCAGTTTGATCCGGACATCTTAGACAATGGCGAGGTATCGATCGACAATCCCTCGTACCGCCGGATTGATCTTCCAGGTGATATAAACGGCAAACCAGGCAGTTATCGGCTTGGCGGCGACCCTGATCCCAATTCGTCAAACGGGTTGCGCAACATTCGCCACAGGTTTTTCGAGCCCAATTAAGCGCATTAAGCCCAATAGGTGAACAACGTTGTACAGTCTGCTTGCGGTTAATCTGGCGACCAGCTCTCTTTCTGTAAGCAGACGTTGTACGTTCAATGTAACCTGGAGGTAGAAATCATAGATGTACTGGAAAGAGGCGTTCAAGCCAAATTACATATGGCTCGCGGAGGATGACGTTTATTGGGATGGCGGTCGACAAGCTCATAAGTTCGAGTACCATCGTAATCTTCGCTCGACTGACAAGCGATTGAGCCGAATGTGTTGGAAGGAGGAATGGCGCATCTACGACCAGGTGCTCGTGGAGGTATATCCAGGCGGCAACGAGCCTTGGCTTGGAATTTATTGCTCGGACGACACCCTTCGCTCTGCAGTGTCTGCTGTTTATACGTGTCCGGATCCCGATTTCATCTTGGTAATCAGTCGTGGAGCAGCGTATTATGTCAACGTGTTTCGACCTGATAGTTGGCTTGCTCCCAGGGTTTTTCCCGTCAAATCTGTACTCGCACTACCTGAGTGGAATTGTATAGCGTTATGGGACGAGACCGAGGCAACATTTTTACGTGCAGATGGCGTAAGATGGCAATCAGGACAATTATGTGTAGATGAATTAACCCTTAATCATTGTGAAAAGCATGAGATTATTTTTCATGGGTTTCTGGGCGCGGGGTATGGCGAGGCTGCGCGCTTCAATCTCGAAACGGGTGTCTGGAAAAAAACCTTGGACTGGTATAGCTAATGAACTGACCGAGCAGTTATTACGGTAGCACTTAATTCCACCGTCCAATCACACGCCGTACTTCCTTGGTTGTCAGGGGCTTGACGTACTTAACCGGGTGAAGTCCATCGTTCAGCCTGGTGGTTCGGTGGTAAACTACGCGTACAACGGTGATGAGCAGCGCGTGTTGCAAGGCAGTGGTGGCGCGCTGCTCTATGATGCCTTTGGCAAAACGCTTCTGCGTAGCGGCAGCCCGGCCAGCCCCACTCGGTGGTGGCAAGGTGCTGCAGCTCTACAAGCATACGAGCCCAACGCTCGCCC
Organism: bacterium; assembly: GCA_021777995.1. GTDB lineage: Bacteria > Armatimonadota > Chthonomonadetes > Chthonomonadales > Chthonomonadaceae > JAJZFK01. Next base: position 3,959 of record JAJYCW010000052.1, on the reverse strand, counting down.
TAAGGTTTAGCGATGGCGAGAGGATAACTACAACCGCAGGGCATCCTTTCTTTGTAGCAGGCGTAGGCTTTGTGCCCGCCGGCCGTCTTGCGATAGGCTGCCAGATTGTAACGCGCGCAGGTCCAGCACTTCGGCTGGAAACTGAGCACGCCACCGGCAAGCTGCAAACCGTCTACAACTTTGAAGTAGCGGCACCCATACCTACTTTGTTGGCAAAGCTGGGCTCTGGGTACACAATAACTGCAGACCAAGAACCCATGCCGATCCTGGGGCTGAAGGACCGCACACGTCATTTAGAAGGGATCCGATATCCGGGCGTATAACGCACTATACGACTTATGACCCGAACCCCTATAGCGGCGGGAGGACACCGGTGAGCCGTTTCGACGGCGTTGGTGATGTACATAGGGGCGTTCCTACACCTCACATCCATGTTCCCACCCAGCCAAATGGGCCGCTTAAGGCATCCGGGTACCCGAACCAGGTGAATTACCGGAGGGATACTGAATTGACAACCATCGACATATTGGATTGGCTTCAGTTGTGGTACGTGTCACACTGCGATGAGGATTGGGAGCATTGTTTCGGGATGTCTTTTCAGATGTCGACACCATCTGTACTGTCTGTTTCGATCAACTTTTCAGAAACCGAGTTAGACGGTTTCGCCCGAGAAGAGCATGAAACCATCGATGATCGGGTTGGCACATACTCCCACCGCTTTGAGAATAACATTTTTAGCGCTAGGGGCGACATTTGTTCCCTCGGTGTCATACTGAACATTTTCAAGAATGTGGCAGAGGAGCATGGATTCATGAAGGACGAAGGTAATACCCAGACGTGCTCCTGTTCTGTAGTACCGTTGAATTTGGATGTCGAACGTAAATCGTCTACCGACGAATGCGACAGTATCCCGCAATTAACCTCCCAAGTGTGTATAGAGTGGTTGGTTCAGAACATTGGAAAACTCAGAGTTTCGCCTTTAACCCACAGTAATTGTCTCTTGCGCATAAATACAATGGATAATCCGGGTTGGCACATCAATGCGGATATTGCACCGTTGCCACGGGACTGGGATCGAATTCCCTCAATTGCGCTCGACTATAAAACCGTTGCATCGTTGGAACGAGAAGGACTGATTCTAAAAGGTTGCATTCTCTACGCGTACGAGGTGGCAGATGGTGAGCATTGGGTAAACATCACAGTATCCAAAGACCACTTCAATGCATACAGCGGACCGTTTCAACTTAGAAGCATATTGAGCATATTTATACACTTTTGCCAGGAGTATAATTTGTTGGTTAATGACGCCTAGCCCTATATTTTAATAGCGAGCAGTGGCCGATAACCAATCGTCCTGGATTGGTGATTGTTCCTGATCAAGGCGCCCACGGTACGATACAACCGGGCCAGGGAATGCCGTTTGACCAATACCAACAGTTATTGAATGGCATTCAGATTGGTGATCCTGTGGAAATACCGTAGAGGGCAACCAAATGTGAATTCCCCGTATATACAGGGAATTCACCTGGAGGTTTCAGAGATTGCGATTACCGCTCGATTTGGGCGACGATATTCATATCGCTCAAGACACCGGACACATGTATGTACCGGTGGAAGACAAGTACAAACGTCGTTACGTTGTGAAGGTTTGGAGCCCAACTGGATTGAGGTACCGCCTCGATAGGCAGTGCTTTGAACTCATTCATGACAACTTCGTGTGTGTTCCCGAGATCACTGTAGGTCTGTTAACATCAACGTTCGATGCGGCAGAACGCGACGGTACGTTGTCCATTTTTCGCCGCCAAAAACTACCACCCCATTTTAAGGTGGATGAGGAAACCGGTGAAACTATCTTTAGCAACGTTCATATCGCGGTTGTAATGAATTATGACGATAATCGACAATTAATTTGCATTCAACATGGCCATCTTGCACCCTCAGCAGAAAAGTCCATCTTGCGCGTGCTCGTAATTGATGTGATTACCGGTGAATGCATTGTCGATCATGATATGGCGGATTGTCGATTTAAGTTCTGTGGATCGAAAGAAGTCGCATTGTTAAATCACAGGTTGCACCTCTTCACGCAGACCGTCAGCAGGGACTACGTAGTTTTATCACTAGATCTTGCCACGAACACGGTCGAACTGACTGCATCTGCCTATTCAATTAATGATATTTGGGGCGGTAGGATGTTGGACAGCGATGGCATTACAATGCTTTGTCTGGGGTATGTCCCTGGTACCGCGGGCATGTCGCTAATTCGTTTTAATTCGGAGACAAGCGAATTTACTGAAATATGTAGGCTGTGTAAGAATGATAAACGCTATTCGCCATCCGGATGTGCTCATTTAAACGACCAACTTTATTTTTGCCTGTTGCCTCGCGACACCATCGGGCAAACCTTGCACGCACCACATAGTGGATTACATTGTCTGGACATAAAATCTCTGGTTACTGAGGAGATTTGTCCGTTCGATCCATTAGAAAATATTTGTGGTGCTGTCACGATGACCGCCCTCAACCCTAATACGCTGGTCGGCATTTCGAACGGTATTTGGGGTGAATATCAACCCACACTATTCACTGTCAATCTCAGGTCAAAAACAGTGAGAGTTGTTCGAAGGTTTCCCTGCGGGAATGGACCTTCAGGGCTCACGCGTATTAATGACGATGAAGTATTATTCCTACTTGGCGGTATGAATGCCGCGGTAACGATCTACGCGATCAGCACCGATACAACCAGGGCATTTGGTTCTACCGCTTGGTTACGATTTGGACGCCCTTCAATTATGAGAATTGAGGACCATAGCCTACTTGTGATGTGTGATAGGAACCAGAACAAACAGTACGGGAATGTAATTCAAATAGGCGTTCCAACGGGTGATTGCAGAGAATTGATCAACGTTGAGGATTATCTGTGATTCCGCTAGGGCGGTGCGTCGTGCAAGTAAGAGGAGCAATCTGATATTATTTCACGGCATGCATATGATATTAAACTCGTCAGACATTAAGGCTAACTGAGTAAATGTGTCATGCACCGCGTTCCACGTAAATCAAGCAAAGCAACTTTGTAATGCGCGAAGGTGTGAAAGCAATGATTCCTCAATTCAGCTTGTTTTCCACACAATGGTACTTCGCAATCCGTGCATTCGAGCGACATGGTTAAGGTTTCATAAGCAAATGTAGGATCGCACACAATGAGATTTCGTAACCTTACTGACGATCATCTACTACGGGCTCAAATCACCGGTCATTTGAGCCTAATGATTGAGGATCGAAATGGAACTCCTTACAGCGTGTCTGTATGGAGTATTGCCGGCCTAGAACAGAACCTCGATCTTACGTACTACAAGATGCAAGTGAACACGATCATTCTTCCCGACATCAGTCTAGAAATTCTCCGCTCAACGCTTGAAGGCCTAGAACAAACTGGAAAGCTTATTTGGTTTAAGCCGCATTGTCAGTGGCAACGCACCATCACAGTGAGCTTGGATGAATTGCCGCTCAGACCGATTAGTGGCTCCCTTGTGATGAACTGTGATGAACATAAGCCGGCCGTAGGAATTCAGCACGTGGAATTTCCGCCTTCTGAGAAGGCCAGATTATCCCGGCTAACTGTCGTAGATATTGCAACACGCTCGGTGATTTTAGACTATGACATTTCCACATGGACCCCGAGAATCTGCGTCGCGTCACAGATTGTCTGTGCTGGCGGTCGGATTGATGTCTTGGCGACCTCTCCTGAGGAAGCGTCCGTAATATGGTCATTCGACCTGCAGACGGAAAGTGCGGTGAAAATTGCGTGCCCGTGGAAATTTATACAGTGCGAAGGCCCTATGTGTCTATAATTAATGGGACAGTGAAAATGTCATTCCATTTGCAAATTACTTGTAGGGCGAATAAGGACAGTTTACGCTATGTTGGAACCGACTGAAAGGGTCTCTGTTTCTCCAGATACT
>JAJYCW010000001.1 GCA_021777995.1 bacterium | reverse complement strand
GCAACCCATCGCCGTGCTCGATCTGCCGGATATGCGAGCACAGCTCCAACAGAGCAGGGCAAACCTTGCTGAAACCCAGGCTGCATTACAGCAGCAGCTCTCAACTATCGGCATGACACACTCACAGGTTTCTTCTGGGGTAGCTCAGGCGGAAGCTCAGCTGAAGAGTGCAGAGTCGGCTTATGCAGCCTCCATGGCAACCGCGCATCTGCAATCTGCCCAGGTACCTACTGATATCACAAAAGCACAGGCTGCTCTCGGCACTGCGCAGGCCGCATTGAATACTGCGGAATCTCAAAAAGTACAGACCGACAAGGGCGCCGCCTTGCAGGTTGCTAATGCTCAGGAGGCGGTTACTCAGGCAAAAGCCAACACCGTGAATGCTAACCTTGCTCTAACCCGCGACCAGGAGCTTTTGGCGCGAGGATTTGTTGCCCAAAGCGTGGTAGATGCCGCCAAAGCACAGGCTACAGTCTATCAGTCGCAGACTGCTGCAGCCAAACAGAGCCTTGCTTTGGTAAAGCAGCAGGTTACGGCGTCGCTTCAAACCGCCAAGGATCAGGTAGCGCAGGCCGAACAGGGAGTTGCCTCGGCAAAGGCGGCACTGGCCTCTGCAGAGGCAGAGCCGTATCAGGTTGCGGCAAGCCAGGCCAATGCTGCTAGTGCTGCCGCGGCAGTGAAGAATGCGCGCGCAAGCCTAAGGCTTGCCCTGGGAAATCGTGCACAGGATGCTCAGAAGGCAGCCCAGGTGGCCCAAGCGGAGCAGGCTGTGCAGGTCGCAGAGCAGCAGGTCAAGTATTACCAGGCCCAATTGGCGAAAACAATCATTCGATCACCCATCACGGGAACAGTACTCCAACTTGCCGAGCAACAAGGAGAAACGTTGGCGGCCGGGCTTTCGGCTCCGACGCTTATTGTGGTGTGCGACCTTAACAGGCTTCAGGTTGACGCCTACGTGGACGAAACAGACATTGGCAAGGTTCGCCTTGGTCAGAAGGCCCAAATCACCGTTGATGCCTATCCTAAGGACATTTATACGGGCCACGTCTCTAAAATTGCATCTGGTGCGACGATTTTACAAGGCGTCGTTACGTACGATGTGACGATCGCACTTGACCACCAGTCAACCAAGTTGAAGCCGTCGATGACCACCAACGTAACGCTTGATGTTTCAGATCACCACAATGTATTGCTCGTTCCAAGTGAAGCCATCCAACTACATGTAAACGGTGCGTCGGTAAATGTGGTGAAGAAAGTCAACGGTAAAACGGTGACTGTCCCAACGCCCGTGCAAATTGGCGGGAGTGATGGCGTCAACACGGAGGTTAAATCCGGGTTGACCGAGGGAGAGATCATTGAATTGGCCGGTGATCAAACTACCAACCACGCGTTTAACCGAGGTAACACGTCCCCGTTCACCAGCGGTAAGAAACCGGCGGCTAAAAAGAAGTGAGCGAAGTAGAGTCTAAACAAGCGCAGCCCATGCTCTCGCTTCGTGACATACGCAAATCCTACGTTATGGGGGATCAAGTAGTCAATGCGCTAGACGGGGTAGATATTGATATCTACCCCGGAGAGTTTGTCGCAATCATGGGCCCAAGTGGTTCGGGAAAATCCACGCTCATGCACATCATTGGCTGCTTGGATGCACCAAGCTCAGGTTCCTACCTGTTGGACGGGATAGAGGTAGCCGAGATGGATGATTACGAACTGGCGAATGTGCGCAACAAGAAGATTGGGTTCGTCTTCCAGGGCTTCAACCTTCTCGCAAGAACCTCAGCGCAACAGAATGTGGAGCTGCCGCTGGTGTATGGGCGCCGGAAAGATCGTGCCGAGCGTGCAATAGCTGCATTGGAAAAGGTTGGACTGGGCAACCGGCTGGATCACAAACCCAACCAGCTTTCGGGTGGTCAACAGCAGCGCGTGGCTATCGCTCGTGCCCTTGCCTCCGATCCGCTGATCATTCTAGCGGACGAACCGACGGGTAACCTCGCTAGTTTACAGAGCGAGGAGATCATGCAGATCTTTCAGGAGCTTAACGACGAGGGGATTACGATCGTCATGGTTACCCACGAGCCCGATATTGGCAAACACTGTAAACGTACAGTGACCATTAAGGATGGCAGACTGCTTAGGGACGAGCTCGTTGAGAACCGGGTGATGGCCGCGGATGTGCTTGTGGAGATGAGGCAGGAACATGATCTGCTCCACACGGCATAGTTCCTTGCGAGGGCGGGAGTATTCATAGAATATGAACATTTTTGAATGTATGCGCGTAGCTATTCGGGGCCTTATCAGCAACAAAATGCGCACAATGCTCACCATGTTGGGCATCATCATAGGCGTGGCGGTCACCATATTAGTCGTCGCAATTGGTGAAGGCGCATCTGCTCGCGTCCAGCAAACTGTAGCAGATCTGGGTACCAACCTGCTTACCATTTGGAACGGGCCACCAAGCATGCATATTGCACCGGCAGCGGCTTTGGCAGCCTCAAGTGGTACGTCAGCCACAAGCAGCAATGGTGTGCCTGTTCCCCCACAGGCTCCAAACCGGCTCACGCTTCAGCAGGCTGAGTTCATCCAACAGAATTTCAAGCAGACAGTGGCAGCCGTGTCGCCAATCATTCGCGGTAATGTTCAGATCCGCATGGGCGGAACGAATGCGACCACTAACCTTCAGGGTGTAGAGACTACCTATCCATTCGTCAATAACGCAAGCGTAGAACTAGGCTCATTTTTTACTCAGAGCGACGTGGACGGCAACGCGAAGGTGTGTGTAGTAGGCGAAACAGTGGTCAACAACATGACTGGTTCGCCATACACCAATGTTTTAGGCAGGTCAATCTACATTAACAAGCAGGAGTTTAAGATTCTCGGCGTATTGACCCCCAAAGGTACAGGTGCGTGGGGGCAGGATCAGGACGACGTTATACTGTGCCCAATCACCACTGCGATGCATCGGATCCTGCACCGAAATCTCACCGTGGACTTTATGGGAGTACGCTGCACAAGTGTTAAAATGATGCCGCTGGCCACTCAGCAGATCGCCAGTTATTTGCGAGTTGAACATCATCTTCAGCCTCCGTTCCCGCAGAATGACGACTTTGAGATACACAGCGCTACTGAGATTCTACAACGGCAGCAGAGTATAACAGGAACGATGACCACGTTGCTCTCCATTGTTGCAGTAATATCACTAGTGGTTGGTGGTATTGGCATCATGAACATCATGCTGGTATCCGTTACTGAACGTACGAGGGAGATTGGTATTCGCAAGGCCATAGGTGCCACGCCGCGGGACATACTGCTGCAGTTCCTCATCGAGTCTTCGACTATCTCGTTGCTCGGCGGTATTATAGGAATAGCTCTTGGTGTAACGGGCGCCGTTATACTTGCAAAGGTGGGCGGATGGAATGTGATCGTGGATCCATCCTCCGTGGTTGCCGCTCTGGTGGTCTCCGCCGGGGTTGGAGTATTCTTCGGCATTTATCCTGCAAGCAAGGCGGCGGGCCTTCATCCGATTGAGGCATTACGCTTTGAATGACATTGAACGTGTCTGATCCAGAAGCACTGAATGATGAGCACGGATCAGGCTCTAACGGCGTGAGTTCTAACAGCCCGGCTGCTACGCAGCCGGGTGCTTTCGTTGCGCTACAGTTCCGGAACTTTCGGCTCTATTTCGTGGGACAGATGATTTCCGTGGCCGGTACCTGGATGCAGATTGTGGCGCAGCAGTGGCTGATCTACAGCCTCACACATTCTGCGGAGTGGCTTGGAATTCTTAGCGGTGCGAGTGCCATACCTTATGTAGCGCTGTCACTTCATGGAGGGCATGTAGCCGACAAACATTCTCGTCGTGTGATTATGGTCGTCACACAGGCGGCAATGATGGTGTTGGCACTGGCACTGGCGTTGTTGGCGTCGCACTGGTCACCGGTACCTATACAACCCTGGCATATCGCTGTGCTTTCTGCGCTAGGAGGGCTTGTGAACGCATACGCAATGCCGGCGCAGCAAGCCTTTGTAACCGATATGGTTGATGACCGTAGGGCACTGGGAAGTGCAATTGCACTTGGTTCTTTGCAGTTTAACCTGGCTCGCGTATTGGGACCCGTACTCGCTGGTATTGCACTAGCTCGATTTGGTGCCGCGATCTGTTTCTTTATTAACGGTGTGAGTTTTGTCGCCGTCATAGTTTCGCTATTAATGATGAGAACACGGCCAATCGACCCTGTGGAACATCGTGGTTCTATTTGGGATGGATTTACTTACATATTGCGTCACTCTGCAGTAATGCGCGTATTCCTGCTTGTAAGCTCGGCGAGTTTCTGCGTATGGTCTGTAGGTACGTTGTATCCCGTTTATGCGGACAGGTTTGTTCATGTCGTCTACGGTGTTGTTCTGCTTCCCGCACTAAGGAAGTCGGACTCCGCGGTGTTGCTTAGTCAACTAATGGCCGCCACGGGCGCGGGCGCTGCCACTGGCGGGTTCATTGCTGCAGCTGCCGCCAATCGACTAGATAGGCGCATTTCACTATACGGTGCAGCCTTTGGATTTGCCGGCGGGTTGTTGCTGTTCGCGTTTGCCCATAATTACGCGGTTGCTCTAAGCTTACTGTTTGTATCCAGTGTAGGTATGGTGGTGTTCGCGGTCACCGCCAATACTACTGTGCAGGAGAGAGCTCCCGACCTTCTTCGTGGGCGCATTATGGCCGTATATGCCCTGTTGTTTGGTGGGTTAATGCCGGTTGGTGGACTAGAAATCGGCTTCCTCGCAAATCAGTTTGGTGCTATGAAGGCAGTGACAGCCAATATCGTTGTCTTTGGTGTGATAGGCTTGATTACTATCGTCTGGCATGTAGTGGAAAACAAAGTATCAGCGTAGAAGATTAACGTTACCATCAGCTGGCTTGCCCTCGTAGGTCTGCATCTACCGGACACATGTATGACCCGCATTCCGCTACGAGAAAACTGTCGGTCGGATTTTAGAAGCTGCCTTCTACTCAGGATTCGGCGATTCATATTTCCCTCTGGTACAATTGTCAAGAATAGTGTTGTGGCTTCTAATTCACCACACTTTCTATAATAAATAATGAGGTTACGGAGGTCGCAAATGGCTCTGCGAGTTGTTGGCGCTGGCTTTGGAAGAACCGGCACTCACTCCCTCAAGATCGCATTGGAGCAGTTGTTAGGAGCGCCATGTTACCACATGGTAGAGGTGTTTCAACACCCTGAACATGTAGCGGACTGGCATGCAGCCGCGCTGGGGGATATGCCGGACTGGGACAAGCTCCTCGACGGTTACGCGGCCGCAGTGGACTGGCCCGCTTCAGCATTCTGGCCCGAGCTGAGCAAACACTATCCCGATGCTCTAGTGCTTCTCTCGGTAAGGGACGCAGAGGCATGGTGGAGGAGCACACAGAATACGATATTTCACGACCCTGGCGATCACGGCAATCCAGCATGGCGTGCCATGGTGGAAGCACTGTTTGCTGCTCGCTTTACAGCAGACCAGCACGATCATGATGCGTGCGTAGCTGCATTCAATGAAAACACCAACAGGGTTAAAACTACAATTGCTTCAGACCGTCTGCTCGTGTGGCAGGCAAGTGACGGATGGGAGCCGATCTGCAACGCACTGCGGTTGCCTGTACCTGCCGTCCCATTCCCTCTCACAAACACCTCACAAGAATGGGCAAGTCGCCGCGAAAGCGCTGACATCAAATAGGCGCTTCAGGTACCACGACGACGCCAACGCTATCGAATTCCATCAGCAGGTTTCGATAGCGTGCTCGTTCTGTCGTGGGGAATCTTCGTCAAGTCACTATACCCCCAATTGAACGGTAGGTCTTGTTCTTGAGGGCGATACCTTAGCATTGACCCGGTATCGGGACACGGACTCATATTAGGGTGTCGCACGCTCAAAATGGAAATTGATTAAGGCTACCCTCACCTCATTTGGTCAGGACAAGTGAGTCACCTGTGGGCTCCGATCTAGTTGCTTTCTACGGCGATACGGGGAAACAACATCAGTGGTTGAGCCGAACATTTAGCAGGTATTGGTCCAGCGGTAGCTAATTCCTGCGTGCACCGAGAGGCGGTACACCCTGCTATACGCCTTTAGTGTTCGCAATTGACTGCCAGGACGGTGCCGTTCGTATCCGTGTTGATTCCCCAGTTAACCGTCAAACCTTGGTGGGTTTCTATAAAGAGAATTGTATCATCGTATGAGTTTATGGTACTAAACCACTGTGCTTGGGCGTATACTTAAGATGTATGAATGATAATGGAGTATGACATTGCGCAAGGGCATAGAGCAGCACAGACTGTTTAGACCAAATGGTACGTTTCATGCCTTGACATACCGTAATTTCCGGCTTTTTTTTGTGGGGCAGTTGGTATCGGTGGCAGGCAGCTGGATGCAGATTGTCGCCCAAAATTGGCTCGTATGGCAGATTACCCGAAGTACCGCGTGGCTAGGAATTGTAACTGGTGCAGGAGCGTTACCCTTTTTAGTTTTCACGTTTTTAGGCGGTCGTCTGGCTGATTCCTATCCCCGGCGTTCTATACTCGTTGTCACGCAAACACTACTGATGGTGCTGGCATTTTTGATGGCGCTGATCGCATCGAAGGTTTCCCCGGTGCCGTTGCAGGCCTGGATGATCGCAGTGATAGCTGCCATTACGGGTGCGGTTACGAGCGTAAACATGCCTGCTCAACAAGCATTTGTCACAGAAATGGTTGAGCATCGCGAAGCCATTGGGAACGCGATTGCACTCAATTCCCTTCGATTTAACATTGCGCGTGCGATGGGGCCGGCGCTAGCTGGCTTCGTTCTGGTTCGTGGCGGTGCGGCACTCTGTTTTTTATTGAATGGGTTGAGCTTTATCGCGGTGATCATATCGTTGCTGATGATGAGGCTTCCTCCATTTGAACCTCGACCTGGTAATCGCGGTATAATCGATGGCGTAAGGTATATTCGATCCACGGCATGGGTCGCACAAATACTCGTGCTGGTGTTTGTTTCCAGTCTGCTGATCTGGCAGGTAACCACACTCTTTCCCGCTCTTGCCGGTAAAGGCGTGGACGGCCCGCGAATCTACAGTTATCTTATGGTCAGTAATGGCGTCGGCTCCGTTATCGCAGGGTTCGCACTGGCCGGGTGGGAAGTTCCAATTCGCAACAAGTTAAGCGTCACGCGGGCCGCCGCACTTTCTGCTGTATTTGTGCTGCTTATTGGCGTGGTACGCGGTGTTCCGCTCCTCATAGTGGCAGTATTTTGCAGTGGCGTAGTCATGACATTGTTCGGTATAGGCGCCCAAACCCGTGTTCAGCGTGCAGTACCAGACAGCCTTCGTGGACGGGTAATGGCGATCTATACATTACTGGCAAACGGGCGCTATTCGCTTGGAGGGCTAGAGATTGGGCCGCTCGCTCAGATCGTGGGTGTTGAACAGGCTATTGTGTTCAATAGTGTCCTCAGTTTACTTATAGTAGCGTTGGTTGCCCTGGTAAGTGGCAAGAGTGCAGCTCTAAGCTTGACAATGGAACGGGAGCGAGCACTAGCCGCAAGCAAAGACTAGAGTTCCTACAAACGTAACGGGTGCGATGATGCACCTGACCTCTTCTAAATAGGGGTACATGGAGGTTAATGTGCAATATCGGATATTGGGTAAGACAGGGTACAGGATATCGACAATTAGTTTCGGTGCATGGGCAATTGGCGGCGCATGGGGCAAGACTAATGATGACGAGTCAATTGATGCCCTTAATAGGGCCATTGACTGTGGTGTCAACTTTATTGATACGGCAGATGTTTACGGCGACGGGAAGAGTGAACGGCTAATATCACAGGTAAGGGGAGCTCGTCGGGAGAAGATATATGTTGCCACTAAGTGTGGTCGTCGGCTAGAACCTCATACTGCCGAAGGGTATACCGCGAAAAACATCGGCGAATTCGTAGAACGCAGTCTTCGCAACCTTGCTACATCCTATATTGACCTGCTTCAGCTACATTGCCCACCCACTGCGGTGTATCACGATGATACCGTGTTTGATGCTCTGGACTCGTTGGTAGCTTCTGGGAAGGTGCGGCATTACGGTGTAAGTGTGGAAACTGTTGCAGAAGGCATAACTGCCATGTTGCGTCCTGGGGTCAGTGCTGTGCAGGTAATCTACAATATCTTTCGCCAGAAACCTGCCGATGAGTTGCTCACGGTAGCACAACATACGAACGTGGGTATTATTGCCCGTGTTCCACTTGCATCTGGTCTGCTTACGGGCAAGTTGAGCCTTGCAACCCAGTTTGAGCCAGACGACCATCGCTTGTTTAACAGGCATGGAGAAGCGTTCGATAAAGGTGAAACATTCTCTGGCGTTGATTATGACCGTGGGCTGGCAGCAGTCGAGCTTCTTCGGCCACATGTACCAGAAGGAATTACGATGGCGCAATTTGCACTTAGGTGGATCTTGATGAATGAAGCGGTAACCTGTGCAATACCCGGTGCTCGAACGGTTCATCAGGCAGAGAACAACGCGGCTGCAGCGGATCTGCCGACGCTTACGGGTGCCCAGATGGAAGCAGTGCTTGGTATCTACAACGAATACATCCGTTCGTCTGTACATCATCTTTGGTAGCGGGTCGAAGTATTCAGCCGTACTAAGAACTTTCCAGGCGGCAGTCTATCTACAGTGCGGTATTTATATCACTTTTCCGGGCGGAGGATGCAGATGCTGTCACGTCGGGAATTGCTAGACAGGACCGGTTCACTGATCCCCGCCTTGTCGGGCTTCCAGCTAATACGTCCTAAGAATAACAGGCTGCGGTATCGCTGGGTCTATATTGCAGCAAATCTGCAGTCGCAAAGTGAAGTGGCGCGGGTAATCTCCATTCTTGAACGGGCTGCGGCTTGTGGATTTAATGGCGTAGTGTTAGCGGAATGGAAGATCCTGGTGCTGAACACCGCGACACCTCAGTACGTTCCCAATCTCCAAAAGGTGCTTGCCTGCGCTAAGAGTCTCTCGTTAAGTCTCATACCCACGGTATGTCCTATGGGGGCCAGCGAATCTATACTGCAGCGAGATCCCAATCTAGCGGAAGGCGTGCCGTGCCGCAAGGTGAAGTTTTGCGTTGATGGCCATATCGCAACAAGTGCCGGCCAGGGGCAACAACTACTGACCAATGGAAACCTTGAGGAAGCCAGTAACAACAAATTCGTAGGCTGGAGTTATCAGGACGCGCCGGGCCAATGTACATTTCAGGACGGTGGCCAGTTGTTTCGGGGACTGCCGTCGTTGCGCGTAGGTATCAACTCCGGTTCGCCGTTAAGGGGAACGAATGGCAGGCTGTATCAAAAGGTTATGGTGCCGCCATATCACCAGTTTAGGTTTACCGTTTGGATCAGGGCTGCAAAGTTTAAGGCCCTCTCGATGGCTGGGCTCACGGTGCTTGGTGACAACGGAGAGCCGCTGGCGTTTCCTCAGTGGCAGCTTGAGCCGTCGCAAGATTGGCACCGGTATCAAATCACATTTAACTCACTGGGCTCTAAGTTCATTACTGTCATCCTCGGGGTGTGGGGGTTAGATCGTGGTGATATCTGGTTCAATTCTCCTAAGTTGGAAGAGGTAGGACTCCTCAACCTATTACGGCGCCACGGCACGCCGCTTGAGGTTACGACCAGCAGCGGAGAAGCACTGCGCGAAGGTGTAGATTATGAACCGGTGTCCGATCCGCAAATGGGTATGGTGCCATACAGCGGGTCTTACGATGTTTCCCACCAGCCGCCGTCTATTATCTTGAAGTCCAATACGTTTACCGGCAAGTCGCTATTTGTTAGTTACTGGCACGCTGTGCCGATTTATTGGGGTGAAGTACCTGCCTGTCTTAATAATGCAGAGGTCTTCGCGATAATGCATCAGCAGGTGAAGGATGTCGTGGCGCATATTCACCCCGATGCCATTTTTCTAAGCCACGATGAAATTCGCGTTGCAAACTGGTGTAACGACTGCTTAGCGTTGCACGGAACTCCGGGTGCACTGCTAGCGCACAATGTCAATAAGTGCCAGGCATTGGTACGAAGTATTGCTCCGCAAGCAATCCAGTGTATTTGGTCGGATATGTTCGATCCGTATCACAATGCACGAGCCCACTACTTTCTTGTCAACGGAACTCTGGCAGGTTCCTGGAATGGTTTATGTAAGGACACAGTTATTGTTAACTGGAATTACGACCACCGACACAAAAGCATGCCCTGGTTTTCGGCCAAAGGCTTTAGGCAGGTGCTCGCAGGTTATTATGACGGAGCCGCTGACTCTATTGCAGGTTGGCTAAACGATGCGGCGAATGTAGACGGGATTGAAGGTGTTATGTATACCACCTGGCAGAATCAATACAACGACCTGGAAGCATTTGCGCATTATGCGTGGAAACAATGACGTAATCAGTTTACGCCCCGTCATAAATTAAGGCCCAAATGGCGATGTGCTTGTTAGGCACAGTGCCAATCCACATTTATTAAGGTGCTGTTATATTTCTTAGGAAACGAATGTGAGTAGGTTGTTGAAACATTACAATCATTGCATGAAATGATGTGTTGAATTACATAGTTTTAATCGTGGTTCGTTTGTGCGGTAGGTTGTAATGCCACGATTTACTAATATGATTATGTACTTGTTAATGAATAGTAGTAGCTGAAATGCTCACGGTAAATTAGTTTCGTGATAGTGCACCATAACCTAATCTTAATCCAAATTTAATCTTCTCTTAACCAATCGGGCAGTAGCAACAGTGTAGAATAGTCTCGTTAGGCTTAAAGATCTCTAATCTTGTTCCTGTTTGAAAGGATATTTTATGCGTCAGTACTCACAGAAGCGTGGCTTCACCTTAATTGAATTGCTAGTGGTTATCGCTATCATTGCAATTCTTGCTGCTATTTTGTTCCCTGTTTTTGCCCAAGCCCGTGAGAAGGCTCGCCAGGCCACTTGCGCCAGCAATTTAAACCAGATCGGCATCGCATGGATGATGTACCTGCAGGACTACGACGAGACCATCCAGCCCAATAACGACCAGACCATTCCTGGAGGTCTCGACGGCACTGGCTTCACCGAGGCGCCCATTTACCTTCTGAATCCTTACATCAAATCTCAGCAAGTATGGTTATGTCCGGACAGAACCGAGTCCTTTACCGCCAAATCATGGGCGACCGACTCGCGAGCTGATGACCCATCAGGCTGCTTCGACAACATCAACGCAACCGGCCGCTGTCTGGGATACGGCTTCGATGATGGACTGGTGAGCGACGGCGGGTATGGCCTTCAGGACGCGAACTCCTACGATGCTAAGGGCAATGCGATGAACCCTGGTCGTGCGTATGCAGCGGTCACTGCTCCAGCATCCACAATCGCATTCGGCGACTCCTATGACAATCCGGACTACTCGCTAGCAATGGACAATGTAATGAGTCGCTTGGGTCGGCCAGGCGCACCCGCCGTATCGACTGGTGCTATTCGCCACATGGGTGAATTCGAATTTGTGTTTGCCGACGGCCACGTAAAGCCCATCAAGATGACCGTTGCCAACTATGCTGGCTTCGGGCCGATTGGCCTTCCGGCAAATCAGGCTGATGCGCAGGCATGGTGTATTGATCCTAACCAGACTGGTTCATACCCCAATGGAACTAGTGGTAACTATCCGCTTACTGCATCTGGAGAAACCTGCACCCAGGCCATCCAGGATCTGTACAGCCATTCCACAATCATTCCTTAATGTGCGATTACGAACCTGCCAATGCCCGATTTCGAGCATGGCAGGTTCTTTGTTGGTGAGGAGAAACCCAGATGAATTCCAGTTTTGTAAGAGCAACGATGGTGCTGCTGGTAACCTTGCCATTGTTGTGTACGATGGGGTGTGGTGGAAGCAATATTCCTGCTGGATCCGACGCATCCAAATTACCTGTCAACACTACCCCGGCTTCACAGTTGCAGGCTGAGGCTGCACATCACGCTTCTGTGAAGGACTATCTCCACAACCGAACCGCGTATTCGCGACGTGGTGCCGCGAAATAGTGTAGACTCGTCAATACGGCAGTAACCGATAACTGAAGGATTAATATGAGTTTAGAACTAAAGGGACCCAAAGGGGCGGCAATTGCTGTTCTGTTGATTGCCGGTGCAATTGCAGCGGTTTTTTCGGTTGAAAAGGGCATAAAGATGACTACCCCAGATACCGTTCCACCGCTCACAGCTGCTCAGAAGGCGTCGATAAATGCATCGCGCTCTAAGTTACAGGCGAAGCTTTCTGGTAATCAAGCGGAGATGCTGAAAGCTGGAAAGATCTCCTTCGCACAGAACTGCAGTTCTTGCCATGGTGACCAGGGCCAGGGCGTAACCGCACCGGACCTTCAGCAAATTGGTACCGATACGTTCAGCATCGCTGAGAGAATTGAAAACGGTGCCGGCAACCGCATGCCTGCCTTTGGCAACACGTTATCTATTGATCAAATCGCTGCTACCGCTGTGTATGCCAAGTCCCTTCAAAAAGTGAAACAGTAGCGCCTGACAAGTTAAAGTCAGCCGGTAAGATAGCCCCCCTGGCCGGAACCAGGTGGGGCTTTTTGTAGTCCTCACGTCTGATACCGTCCTCAATTCTTTACTCTATTTATACTTGTTGATGCTGGCATGTAAGTAATGCTGGAAGCATTCAAATAGATTGATTAGTTTGCCTTGACTGGCCAACCACTACTTACTCCTACATTCATTAATCACTGCTTGCCAGGTCTGCCCGGGGAGACGCCCGCAGAACAACATCTAACACGCACAACGGTTCTTTTAAGAGGCAACGACAAGTCAGCCCGGATACCCAACATTGTTTTGCTGGTACTATTGTTAAAAGCGGGTGGCTTCCATGGTGCGTGTCCGTCCTCACATTTTGGCCAGATTACGTACAAGTGCAGAGATAGGGGAACTTAATGAACAGTCAACCTGGACCAGTAAGGCGCACTTCAAAAGAGCAATTCGATTCTCAAGCGGGGCATTATGATGCCCAATGGGCACGTTGGACGGATGAGAGCCTGGGTGCAATGTTTTCACTTTATGCGCCGCAACCGGAAGACGTCGTACTAGATGTCGCGACGGGGACAGGTTACACTGCCCTTGGCTTTGCGCCTCTGGTTAACAAGATAGTAGCGGCAGATATCTCCTCCGGGATGCTGGCCCAAGCTCGCAGGAATGCATACCTACGGAGCATCAATAACATCAGATTTTGTGAAACAACAGCGGAAACGATGCCATTTATGGATCGTTCTTTTTCGTTGGTGACATGCCGCATAGCAGCTCACCATTTCGTCTCAATTCCGGAGTTTCTTTCTGAATCCTACCGTGTGTTAAGGGACGGAGGGAGACTTCTATTGGCCGACACCGCTGTTCCGGATGAAGACGAAGCTAGCGACTGGCAGAACCGGCTGGAATTAGTTCGTGATCCGTCGCACATTGGTAACCTGTCGGAACAACAATGGCGGAAGCACCTTTTGTCGGAGGGTTTTGAGATTCACTCGCTCAGCATATTACAGGCAGCTGTGCCGATTGAGGTAAGGGACTGGATGGTTAAGGCGGGATGTAATGAGGAACAAAAGCAAAATGTGCTCGGTATGTTGGCGACTGCGCCTAAATCTGCCGTTGATCACTTCCGTATACATGCGGTTGAGGCAGACTGGAGGCTGTCGTGGTACCGTGTAGTGGCCTGCGCCAGGAAGACTCGGCGTGATGACGGAGGCCCGTAGTTAAAGGAAAAAAACTGGGGACTCAACATCAGTCCCCAGTCGAAACGTCGAAATTAAAATTACTACATAAACTAACTGAATTAGTTACACCAAGGGTGTGCGGCGTTGCTGTCTGTTGTCCAGAGGCAGATGTTACCGATTACCTGGTCATACGGAATTGCCTTGGTGTGGCCATCGACAAACTGAACATCAATCATTCCGCTATGTCGTTGCGGACCCAGCGTAAGAGCCTGCTGAACAGTCTCCATGTTGCCGTTGTTCCAACTGTACAGCGAATTACCAACGTTCATCCAGTAGTTCGAGTAGAACGTTGCGGGATTGGACTGGCTGTTTGCATAAGCGCAATCTGCATTGTTTCCAGAGCTGGTGGGCGTATTTCCTCCACCTAGAGGTGCAGCATTGAACATTTTGCCACTGGCGTTGCAGAGGTCTGGTGCGGCGCCGTAGTAGGACGCGTCGACAATCATTACGGTACCAGAGGGCCGAGGGACACTTGCGTCCGCCACCGTTGCAACCGCGCCACCGAACGGTGTTGCGAAGTTAGCCGCAGGGCTCATCCACACGTCATTGTGGCCATAGCTGTTCTGTCCACCATAGCCCGCACCACCGCAGCCGATGCTTGCCGCATTCTGGGATCCACCACAGAGCACGCCGGGCGTACCCTCTTCGATAAAGTGATTAGGATTGTCTGGGCACACCCAAATCTGGTAGTTCTTCGTATAGGGCTGAAGCAGGCTGATCCAGAAGGTCTTGTTGCAGGCAACGCCACTGATTGCGCCACCACAAGGAATATTAAGTTCTGCAAGAAACGGGTTAGAGTTGGGACCTGAGTTCCATCTGTGTGGGTAAAAGGTTTCGTCGTAATCCTGGACGTACATTCCGGTAGCGAGACCCATCTGGTTCAGGTTCGAGATGCAGGATGCCTGGCGCGCTTTTTCCCGAGCCTGCGCGAATACCGGGAACAGGATGGCTGCGAGAATTGCGATTATGGCGATAACAACCAGCAACTCTATGAGCGTAAATCCGGCCTTTTCGCGTTGATTCTTCATATCTTTGGATTTCTCCCCTAAAAACTGCGACTATTTTAGACTGAGGTGACATCATGACGGTCGCGACGTTCATGGCACCACTAAGGCACCCCTTTGTGCCTTACTTAAACTCACATATTAGTATAAACATCAAACATTAAGACAAGATTATGAAATGTGAAGAATATATTAAGTGAAGGTTAAATTTGTGTGCCTGAGAACAAAATTTGAAAACCCTAAGCTTTCAAGAATATCGAAAAAACAAAACAATTCACGGAAGCATTCACAAAATGGTTGGCTACTGCGTATATGACCGGTAGATCAATGTACTTACCCTTACTTAATGCCTTAAAACGAGCCAGTTGGGCACGGTGATAAATCGGGTGGTCATTCAGATGGAGAGTTTTGGGACCGAGACTGCTGCCGTGGTGCTTTTGACAGTGCAGAACTCAGCGAGGTACAATCGAGTCACTGAAGGAGGATAATTTGATGATTTCTAGGGGCAGGCTGCCGGCATTGAGTTGGTTAGCATTAACGGCGATTTACTCGACGGCAGCGGCAGCATCCACCGGCATACAAGGGCCGATAACATATGGCCTGACACCAGGCACGCATCGAATATATACGGTAAAGGCGCTTTTCGACGGGCGGTTTCCGCCATTCGACCAACCCGGAAACCCGCCTGTTCACCTGGCTGCCTTGCTCACCTATGATGCGCACGTTCTTAGCAGCAATAATGAAGGCGCAACTGTCAGCTTTACAGTTACTCATGCGGACATCAACTTGATAGCTAACCGGATTAAGCTCGATGCCAAACCAGATCCCAACAATGAAATTCCGTATCCTATTGATCTTCATACAGTGCAGAGTGCATTAGACAGCGAAGTGATATTAAGGCCAGATGGTTCTATCGCTCGTGTCCTTAGCAAGAGTTCGAACCTTATTAAGGTAAACATTGGCTTCGATCTCAGGAAGCTGTTTACACTGATGATGCCAGTAGTATTTCCAGGTGCAGGTGTTGCTCCTGTTGCTACCTGGAGCAATGACACTGGTGTCATCGGCTCATCCCCAGCTTCCGTGCACTACACTACTACGCTTACAAGAGCAAATGCGCACGCACAGGGGCTCACGCTCTCCCTGACCCAGGCAGCGCAATCGAACATCTCGGATACTCTTAACGCTGCGGGTGAGTCTACTAGTAACGCTACTAAGGCGGTAACCAAGTTGGCCGGTACTGTAGATCTAAAGAGTACGATGCAGTTTGTTTCTACGTCGCCATCGGCAGCAAATACAGTGGAATTAGCCCGGGGCCGCTATGATCTTACGGTGCATTTGACACGCGCTCCCGTGTCGGCGAAGGCAAAATCCGAGGACGCCCAGTTCCAAAGTGGGCCGATTGACGTAACCGGGCGAATGCTGGTTATCTTAGGCAAACACGAGTCGAAATCTTGACCACCAGACAGACTTTGTGGTTTGTGGCGACTTTCGCAGCTGCCGTTCCGCTCTGCGCACGAGCTGCCAGTAACCAACTAACACCCGTAACCCTGCAATTGCACTATACTACTGGCGCCATTCATAGATACCAGACCGCGCTCACAATTACTGCAAAACAACATGGAAGTGTTAAACCTATTGTAAGTATCTCTGAAGCCCTCTTGCAGCAGGAGACGGTGACGAAGGTGCTGCAAAATGGCGACGGTATCATCAAGGTTCAAACCTTATCAGGACAGGGTATAGCAGATGGCAAGTCGTTTGTGCCATCTACTGAAAGAAGTGCGTCGCTGTTACAGTTTTCACCACAGGGAGAATTTGTAAAGGCGCTGAAACTTCCTGCCGCTGACAACCACGTTCCCGCAATAGGTCGGTTGCTTGGGGAGGGCATATTGAGCAGCCACGGCGTATTTCTGCCAAACCACGCTGTTCATGTCGGTAGTAGTTGGACTCGTCAGTTTAATATGCGCGTAAACGGACGAGAATCCAAATCTGTTGTTTTTTCCCGGCTCGTGGGATTCCAACGTGTAGGTCTGTATGATACCGGGCACGTTCATGCTGTACTTTCTGCACCTCTTGCCTTCAATATAACGAACGGTCAAGGAAAGGGTGCACGAGTGCAGCACGTTAGGGGACTCGTAAAAATCGTTTATGATGCCAATGTAGCACTTTCTAGGGGCATCGTGGTGCGCATGGCAGCATATGGAAAGCTGTGGATGAAATTCGTGCAGCAACACCCCAGTCGCAATCAAAAAATAAGCACCCCAACCGCTATTGTCCTCACGATCCAGTTGGGAAGCGATATGGTCGACTAGAAAGCGAATCGCGCGTAGTACCCCGGTGTTTTGGTATTGCAAGACCTGACGCAATTAACAGCCTGCCCGTTACAGGACAGGCTGTTATTCTTGCGCTGAACGCTAGACCATCGCTATTTTGGCGCGGGCTTTGTTGTAGCTTGCAGGGGTGGATATGCCTTAACGGGAAATGGCGGATGATTGAGCTGCGGAAGAGGATGATCTTTCATCTCTTTCTTTAGATATGCGATAGCAGCGTCTAGTTGAGGATTGTCGCCGGCCATTACGGCTGCGGGGTTCTGGCGCACGATCATATTTGGTACCACCCCGTGACCCTCAATCACCCAATGAGGACCGTGGTTACTCGGTACCCATTCGCCGTAATTTGGAACAAAGATCTCACCTCCATCAATAAGGTGATACCCCCCACCGCTTCCAACCTCACCTCCCCATGTGCGTGTACCGATGACCGGACCCATATGAAGACGCTGAAAGGCATCAGCGAACTCTTCGGCGTCAGAACCGCTGTACCGATTACAGAGTGCGGCTGCGTACCCACCAAACCCGAAATCGTATCTAGTCCAGCTTGCGCCATACCGAGGCTTGAAGTAGGAGAATGGACGTGCGTTCATCTGTACAAGCAGTTGTCCAGAAATGTAGCCGCCTCCGTTATTGCGCACGTCGTAGATAATGGCCTTCGCCTGTTGGTTATTAGCGTAGTAATGTTTTGCAAACTCCTCCATGCCACGGTTTTCCATGTCCGGTATCTGGATATAGGCAAATTCCGGTCCACCATGGATCCTCACATATTGCTCGTTTTTGTGAACCCAGTGGTAGTATTTTGCTAGTTGTTCCTGCCCTGCATTCAATGGCCGTAAGTAGACGGTGCGTGAGCCCACCATGGTGGGGGTAGTGTTAACGGTAATCGCCGTGGTCTTTCCAGCAGTATCTATCAGCAGCTCTTGCAGTGGGATATTTGGTGTTAGCGGATTCCCATTTACTGCCAGTATATAATCACCGGTATGGATGTTGAGCCCAGGAGTAAGTAGCGGAGATCTTACCGTGAGATCATAACCATCGCCACGGTAGAGCTCTGTTATCTTGACTGCGTTTGTATTAGGTACCGTGTCAAATGTACCACCCAAAAACCCGTTTGGTACATCTGCAGCACTTGTACGCGCATCGCCACCAAATACGTACGCGTGGCCTGTATTCAACTCGGCAAGCATATTGCCGATAATGTAGTTGAGCTCGCCTCTGTCCTCAACACCCGCCAACTGCGACTGATATTTTGCCTTAACTGCGGGCCAGTTGAGTCCCGCCATATGTGGATCATAGTAGAAATCACGCATTATGCGCCACGATTCGTTAAAGATCTGTGTCCACTCCGCGCGCGGGTTAACGGTAAGGCGGTAGGTATTGAGGTTCACAGCACCGGTGGTAGCCGGTACAGTGTCGGCGGCGGTGGCGCTCATGATCTGCAGGTTGTTATTTCGACTAATCAGGAGTTTTTTGTTATCGGCACTTAATTGGAAGCTGCTGATTCCCTCTGCAATGGTAACCTGTTTCCGTGTTTTAAGATCAAGGCTGATGAGATTCGAACCGTCTTGCGCGTACAGACGGTCATTTGCCAGACGGAGCCTCGCGTAATTGCCACCAGGCAAGGGAGTGTCGATTACCCTGGAGGCAAAGTTGGTTGTATCCACTGACATTTCCGCAGGCTTCAATTTTGCTGGAGCAGATTTGGCTGCCGCCACTGGTGGTGTGGGGACACCCTCCTCCTGGTTTCGCGCAAGGAAGGGAGAAGCAACGCTGTCATTCATCGCTACCATTGTCGGTCTTCCAGTTTTGGAGAAAGACGGGATGCGACCACGCATTCGCGATGGATTAAAGTCTCTATCTGCTACGTACAGCAGATATTTACCGTCGGCGCTAAATGCCGCGTTGTAGCAGTTCATATCATGCGGCGTAACCTGCCACTTTTTGCCTGTAGCAATATTGTACAGGAACACCGCCGACTGCCAGTTGGGCAGGGTGAACGAGTAAGTGAGCCACTTGCTATCGGGACTAAAGTGGTAGTTAGAGTTATAGTTATTATATGAACCAGATCGATCAGCCTGATCTACCATGGTTGTTTTGCCAGATTTCGCATCTACTAGCCATGTGCGCATACTGCGATCACCCAACAACAGCCATTGAGAATTTGGCGACCATTCTGGCCGGGTGAACGGTCCTTCATGACCGTGCGTTAACTGACGAGGTATGCCGGTTCCGTTGGCCGACGTCACCCACAGTTCTTGATTACCGCTTCGGTCGCTTATGAAAGCAATATTCTTACCATCCGGTGACCACGCTGGGAACCACGATCGCGTGCCAGGCAGGGGTGCAATTGGATGCATAACCCCATGTTGGGCGGGCACCGTAACCAGTTGACCGCGCGACTCAATGACGATACGCTTGCCTGTGGGTCCAATAGATGACCAATGCATCCATTTCTGCAGGTGAATAAGATACGGTCGTGCATGCAGGTGATCAGAATAGATCTTAAAATCTAAGTTAGTGGTGGCGCCAGTGGTGGGATCATAAATCGCTAACTTGTTGTTGTGCTCCATAACTATGCGGTGTCCGTCCGACGAGGGATATGACGCGGCATAGTGGGTGAAGTGGGTGACCTGGGTGGCATGGTCGTTTTGTGTGTTAATGCGAAACAGGTTGGCAATGCCGTTGAGCTCTGAGATGCAGTAGAGCTTCCCTTCGCACCAAACAGGTGTGGTACTGATACCCTCAAAGTTAGTAACTCGCTTAAAGGTGTGAGATTTAAGGTTTGTGAGCCAAATGTGATCTGCTTCACCACCCTGGTAGTGGTACCAGTGCTGCCAATCTGCGCTGACCGGCACGTATGCCATGTGAATACCATCTGGGGCGATCGCGGCAAACTCACCCTGGGGTACTGGCAGCCTTACAGGCTGGCCCCCTTGGAATGGCACTGTAAACAGCTGGTCGTGCTGCATACTGCCTTGGAAAGAACGGAAGAGTACAGACCTGCCATCGGGAGTCCAGCCTAAGCTCTCCGCAGAGAAACTTGAGTAGGTTAGCCTCCTCGGCGTACCTCCATCAGCATCCATAATGTATACATCATAGTGGCCATCGTAGTCCGCAGTGAATGCAATATACTTACCGTTCGGGGAGAAATGTGCAGCAGTTTCGGTACCTGGCGCGCTGGTTATTCGTTGGGCCGTATCTGTCTTGATGTTTCCAAGCCATAGATCGCCTTCGGATGTAAACAGTACTTTTGAGCCATGGATATCTGGGCGAAACGAAAATGCTGGATGTTCCGTTTGGGCATGAGCCAGGGCAGAACTGAGAGCCGCAAATGCAACGGCCGTGAGCAAGCGGAGTTTCATGTGGAAGGAGCCCTTTCAGGTTTGAGGCAGATACCTGCGTTCAACGCTGGTGCTGTTTTGTTTCATCATTGGCACAACGGATACCCATTTAGGGTGTCCAATCGATTCTACGGGCGGTTGGTCCTGTAGAATTCTTTAATAGCTTCAACAAGACCTGGAATTGTGTGCGTCGTAGCCACGATGGAGGGAGAGAGACCATAATCTCGTAAGGTGCTTGCGGTTACTGGTCCAATTGCCGCCAATGGTATGTTTGTAACGGCCAACTGCAACTCAACATCTTCTGATAGATTGATGGCATCGACGAAGTTATGGACTGTGGACGATGCGGTAAACGTGAGTATGTTCAATTTGCCCGCGAGTAGGAGTGCGCGCAATTCTGCGTCGTCGGTTTCTGGTCGCACCGTCTGATAGGCAGGAACCACGTCCACAATTGCGCCGATCCTGCCGAGTTCCTGCGGTATTAGATCGCGTGCCTGAGCTGCGCGAGGTAAAAGCACCCTGCAACCAGTTAGGTCTTGTTGGGGCCACTCTTTAACCAGACACTCGGCAACTGCGTTAGAAGGGACAAAGTCTGCAACAATTCCTAAGCGACGCTGTAGCATATCGGCAGTTGCCGGGCCAATTGCAGCAATTTTACACCCAGCGAGTGCACGCGCGTCCAGTTTGTTCTCTGCCAGGGCTTTAGAGAACGGTTCTACTGCATTAACGCTGGTGAATACAAGCCAGTTATATGTACGCAAGTTCGAAACTGCGGTGGAGAGCATGGCGTTGTCAGCGATCGGCTTTATCTGGATGGTCGGGAAAACAACGGGGTCGGCTCCCTCCAGCCGCAGAGTGTCAGCCAGGCCGCTAGCCTGTTCTCGAGCGCGCGTTACGAGTATGCGTTTACCGAAGAGCGGGCGGCTAGTACGATCATCCCACCACTGTAGTCTAATTCTCAGATTTACGACGTCACCAACCACACACACTGCGGGGGGAGTTATACCACTGGCACTTGCAATCCCCACGATTGTTGCGAGTGTGCCGGTTACTACCTTTTGAGCGGGCCATGTTCCCCACTGAACCAGGGCAACTGGCGTTGTGGGGGGCCGGCCATTTTGCTGAAGCCTTGTCGTAATTTCTGACAGTGCTTCTACACCCATCAGGAAGATCAGTGTATCACCAGCTTGCGCAATATGGGCCCAGTTGCGTCGACCTTCTGCAGCACCCGCCTCCCTAGAGCCTGCCTCACCGCGGTCATCACGCTCATGGCCGGTAATCACGGCGAAGGATGAGGCCGCGTCTCTGTGCGTCACGGGTATGCCAGCATATGCGGGGGCAGCAATAGCTGAGGTGACTCCTGGGACTACAACGAACGGAACATTGTTTTCTTTACAGTATTCTGCTTCTTCACCGCCGCGGCCAAAAACAAACGGATCTCCGCCTTTTAAGCGGGCAACCATTTTACCGGATTGCGCTTTGCGAACGAGTACCTGGTTAATATCTGGCTGAAGCATCGCATGGTGAGCGCTTGATTTACCCACAAAGACCAACTCTGCGCCTGGTTTTGCATACTGTAACAGCGAGGGATGGGCCAAACGATCGTAAACGATGACGTCCGCTGCTCCCAAAATATCTCTTCCCTTCACAGTAATGAGCCCCGGATCACCAGGACCCGCCCCAACGAGGAAAACAGTACCCGTGGTCATCTAGTGCCACGCCCTTTAGAAGTGATTACCATCCATACAAACCTTGGAAGTAGCATTACCTTACCGATCTTTTTGGGGTTAGCAAGTACACGCCATAGCCACTCTAGCTTCATTCGCTGGAATAATTTGGGTGCCCGCTTCACCGTTCCACTAAGCACGTCAAACGTACCGCCAACGCCAATGAACACTGCTGCCCGGATGTTGTGCATATGGGCGGCGATCCATTTTTCCTGGCGCGGAATACCCATTGCCACGCAGAGGATATCGGGCTTGACGACATTGATCTGATCGATTACCGATTGCAGATCTGAAACGTTGAAATAACCGTGGTGCGCACCCACCATTTTTGCACCCGGGTATCGCTGAGCCATCTTTTCACAGGCAAGTTGCGCAATGCCGGGGGCGGCACCCAGAAAGAAGAGCGAATACCCCTGTTGGGATGAGTGCTTGCATAGCTCCTCCACCAACTCCACTCCCGATACGCGCGCAGTGATCGCCGGGTTTAAGCGATGAGCAGCCCACATAATTCCTACGCTGTCTGGGGTTACGAGAGAGGCTTGCTCAATGATGTTTCGAAGCTCGATGTCGTCTCTGCTCATCACAGCCATCGAGGAATCGGCTGTTATGACCTGGTGTTGTTCGCCACTTGATACAAATGCACCAATTTTAACGAGCGCCTCGTCCATGGAGGCACAATTGACAGGTATGTCCAAAACCTTAACCGGCTGCATGTGGGCATCCGAAGTGATGACGGTCATTGGCTGCACGGGTATCCTTGTTGCGACCTTCCGGTCGGATATAGAGTACAATAATCGACAGTACTTTGATAAGATCAGACCTTGAACAACAGTATACCCGCTGAATTTGGGTTACCAAGAAGGACGGAACCAGACGCTTGCAGATAACGTCGCGACGGCTTGCACGGGAGTGGGCCGTAAAAATCATCTATCAGCAGGATGTGGCTCACACTACGCTGGACGAGGTGTTAAATGGGGCAATTAATCGCCTCAGAATGGAATTTGTAGTAAAGGGCTCACGCCGCGCAAGCGGTTCCGAGCTGGAATACGTCGTGTTGGATGTTGCTTCGCATCTCGCTGAACCCTACCTCCCCAAGATTTCTGAAGACGGCATTGCCTGCTTCGCGGACGCGGCCGCCCGTGTGCCCGAAGACGCCGGCTACTGGTTTGAAAACCGCATGGAGCGCATGTTAAAACAGCAACTGCCCGGTGTTTCCGCGCAGCGGCTTTTTCCCTACCGGTCGCTGTCGGACGTATTGCAAGACCGACTGCTTTCGGCTGCAACTGCTGAGGAACAGGCATATATCCCGGTACTTGTGGACGATCTCCGCGAAAAATGTGCCCAGGTGTTGGACGCACACGTGCGCAAGGTCGCGAGAGTAACCGCGCGTAGTTGGATCGATAAGAGCGTTGCTGCTCCAGTTAACCAGGCAGCGCAGGTCCTAAATAGCCTGCAGACTGAGTGGATGGCCGCGCAGATGACACAGTTTCACAGAGCAGGTGAAACTGTAAGGGAGTGTCTGTTAGATTACTTCCATACAGCGGTCTACTGCTTTTCGTTAGTTCGAGGAGTAGATGCCAATCTCGCTGAAATAGACGCAGTAATTAAAACTCAAACCCAACATTGGTCAATGGAAAGACAGGCTGCAGTTGATCGAAATATTCTGCGGTTGGCCTGCTACGAGTTGCTCAAGGAGCAAAATGCGCCCGGAATTGTGATAAATGAGGCGGTGGAACTGGCAAAGAAGTACAGCACAGAGAATTCTGGCAAGTTTATCAATGGAGTACTTGGCGGGATTACGGCAGGCGCGAAACCTTTGGAGGGCGCGTCTATATCTAAAGAGGAGACCGTTATTGAATCGGCAGCTGTCGATTCGGTCGAGATTGTCACACCTTAGCTTGCCAAGCGTGGTTAAGCTGGATGTTGAATTAGTTTTAATGGAGCGAATAGTGAACACATACCTCAATGCCTGGGTGAAATCGCGAAGGCTGGGCGTGAGTGCATTCCGGGTAGTTGCAGTTGGTGCTCTGGCGATAATGATTGCGGGATGCGGCAGCGGGTCCTCCGGTACGGTTACACCCTCAAATCCATCTGGTGGTTCCGGTAACGGTGGGTCGAATACCTCAAGCACTAGCCAGTTGGCCGGTACCATAGCGGATGTTAACGGTTCACCGATTGTGGGGGCAACAGTGACTGGAGCGGGTAATTCGGTTACATCAACGCAGGAGGGTGACTACGTCTTTCCAGCAGTTACGGTACCCGCGGGTAGTAACTCGATCGTCATTCCAATCACTGCAAGGGCCACAATTAACGGTACACAGTGGAGTGGTAAAAATGTTGTCGAGGTTTTTAACGGCCTTGGCCCAACATCGAATGCGCACATCACGCTTTCGCCCATTTCACAGCAGGCGACCGCAACTGGCACTGTGACGGATACAAGCGGAGTTCCTTTAGCCGGTGCAAGGGTGTTCATCGCCCCCGGGCCGGTTTCGGATACAAGTGGGAACGTATACTTCACAAACTTGAGTTCCTTTGTCTCGTATACAGACTCCAACGGCCACTTTAATATACCGACTCTACCCACCGTAACTGCGGACGGCAAGTCGCAGGGGGTGGTCTACACCGCTACTGCGTCATTCGCTGGGCATATCAATCAGACGCAGTCGAATGTTACTTTTACCGCTGGTCAAACTTCCACCCTTAACTTCTCGCTGCAACCTACGAGTACCGGCAGCACTATTGGTGCTGTACAGGCGCTCAACGCATCCATGTTTACTATTCCGTCTGTGCCTAATCGTGGCGCGGGGATTTCGGCCGAACAGCAAGCATACGAAAGTATCAAGCAGTTTATGTTGCAGAAGCAAGGTATTTCTTTCTCTGCCAGGCATGCGGCTCTGCCGTCCAAGGTCTCGTTACAGTACGCGAAATCGCGGGCTGCCGGGCGAGCAACCCCTGCAGGCAGTATTGTGGAGGGCGATATATTCTGGAATTACCAACAGATTAGTAACCTGCTGGGCTTCGACATCCTGAGATCCGATGGGGATAACGCCCACTTTTTCAGTGAGGCACTTCTTAGAGATCCACTTGCCGACCGTTATGCGGATGTCGATCCCTCGCTGACTCCCGATACCGTCTACTTCTACAATGTCGCACCACTCGACACCGTCCTGTTTCCCTCAAACGGTACAGAAGGGACAGCGCTTTCGTCTTCAACCATGCAGGTGAGTCCGCTGGATCCTGAAACGCTTATTTCACCCGCAGCAGGGGCGCAGGCCTCTTCTGCCCCGGTGCTCTCGTGGGCGGCTGTGACCAATGCTGGTGGCTACACGGTAAACGTTTATAATCAGTACCCAGGTTACCAGTCAACAACGGATGGAGTGGTACCAATTATCAGCCAGGCGGTTAACGCACCAGCGACCAGCTTTGCATTAACGTCTACGCTGGCTCCAGGCACCTACTACTGGGATGTTATCGCTCAATATACGCCGCCAACAACTGCACCAACGGTGGGTTATTCCTACTCTGTAAGTCCAATCAGTTCGTTCGTCGTTCCTTAAGTACACTCATCCCCTACAATGAGCTGTAGCAGCGCTGCCTAAGGGCAGCGCTGCAGCTACAACTAAATGGCCGCCCCCTGGCCTTAATCCTCGGGAGGGAATAGGTAGATGCACTTGAACCGGTATTCTCTATGCCGCAAACTTTGGTACGTCGCTACAGTCGCTTCGGTTGTGCCACTTCTTTCCACCTCCGTGATGGCGCAACAGTACACAAATGTTGTCAATACCAAATTCGCTGCCATAGGAAATGGGCCTCAGTCGGCAATCATCATCGATGTGCCATCAGGCGGCAGCAGAGCAGCCTCACAAAACCTGGTAACCGCCCGTATGCGTGCACTAGACCTTGCGCGTGATGCAGCGGTGTCACGAGAAGTTTCCGCGCTCCGCTCAAAACACGCGCTTCCCTATCGCGACCAGATTCCCGTGGTAGATACCGTGCTTATGCGTAGCGGAGGCAAGTTGCCATCACCTTCGGCCGCGTCAGTTTCAAGGGCCGTACCAACTGGTAATAACCTCACGTTCGTGGTTAACACCACAGGCAACTATGCGTTTACGGCCACCGATGCAGCATCCTTGTCGAGTGCAGTTAACACTATTCTATATCCCGCGCTCGTAAACGTGCTAGGCTCTCCCCTTTGGAACGGGCAGGTAACGATCCTGAATAAGGACGACAATCCTACAAAGGTGTCTGGCATTATTGGCGTCACCGTCGTCGTAAATACAAACGGTTCCATCGATATTGACCTGCCCACTTTCTCGGCAGATCAGGATAAATACCTTGGCTTGCTGCAGGCCATGGCGCAAACCTTTTACGGGCCGGAGATGATGGGGTTCGATGCATTCAATACCGGATTTGCGCGTGCCGCAGCCGTGATAGCGGCGCAGAATCTGCAGGGCAAATTTCCCACGACACAGACCGTTGACCCTGCCGCGGATTTCTACTACACGCCCTATTATGATCTGTTAAATCAGCAGCCATTGGGTAACAGCACGTTCTTTCCTCCCACCAAAATGGCACAACCAATTTCTGGGCAGTTTGGGGGCATGCTTATACCCAGGCTTCAAATGGCGTCTACGGCATGGATAAAGTGTTACATTGAGAACCCCCAGTTTTTCATTAACTTTAACAACGCATATTACGATGCATGGCAGCTCGACCACACTGTCGCGAACGACGAAGGTAGGCTTTCTGCCATTGCCGGTACCGCAGTCGGCGGTTCCGTCGAGGGGCAGCCGTTTGACCAGTGGTTCCAGCAACAGTACATTTTTGACACGAGTGTAACGCCGGGTGCCAAGACCTATGCCTTTGTGTCGCCAACGCTGGCATCTTCAACACAACCCCAGGATGGTGCGGCAGTAGTTCTGCTGTACTACAATACTACTGCCACGGGGGATGAGATTGATCAGAGTGCTGTTTCGAACCCCGTTTTCTACGATTACACATACCTCAACCGGCTTACTCTGCCGGGCGCCGATACGTCCATCCAGATTCCATCTGGCGAAGGTTATACTGCACCCATCTTTAGCAACATTGGTGTTAACCCCGAAATGCGGGTGACCATGGATTTTCCGGTAAACGGCGTCTACACCAGGGTTCCATATCCAGCGAACGCCAGCACGACTTCTGCATTCGCTCCAAACGAGTTTTTCGGCGTAACAGTGGGGTCCGATACAGGTAATCTAAGCGCGACATTCTCGGGTGGAAATGGCACTGCAGTTAATACCACGGTAAAGCAGTGTGCATTTGGCGCTGTTGGTGGAGCATCAATACCGGATAACTTCACCAAGGTAACCTTCACCTACCAGCCTGTGGACAGTGCAGGAGCCGCAAACGGGTCGCCGGTCACATTCGTTCGTAACGTGTTTCAGCGCAAGGCAAATAGTACCACCGGGCTCTCAAATGTGTCCTCCATATTTGTGTTGAACGTACAGGGCACGCCGGTCACCCTGTCTCACACCTTCCTGGCAGGTCCTCAACTAATATCGATGCCGCTGCAGCCATTTAACCCGGATCTATCCCAAGTGTTTGGCATACCTGCTGCGCAGACACTGTTGGCTCAATGGAACCAGGCGCTGAATGCATCGAATGGTGACAACTACGTTTTGTATCCGTCATTGCCGCTGTACCAACCTGGCTATGCTATCTGGAGTAATTTTTCCAATGCGCTGAATGGCGGGGCTGGCCAAAATGGAATCCCCATTACGGGCACACGTACGGATAACCAGACACTGGTAACCATTGGTCTGCAGTATGGCTGGAACATGATTGGTGATCCGTTCAACACCGGAGTAACATTGTTAAGCAATGGAACTACGGGCACAAATGGGGGCGTCGTTTTTCAGTATCAGGGAGGCTCGGCGCTCACACTGGCAGACGCAGTAGCAGCGGGGTACGTTAGCGCAGGTGTATTTGGTTACAATGGTGATCCTAATGTTGCAAGTTACGTGGATATCACTCAAACCCAGGCGGCTGGCTCACCCTTTACGCAAAACTTTCTAATGCCGTGGCAGGGCTACTTCATCCTGGTTAACGTAACCGAGGGCCTTACCATGACTTACGTCAACCCGAGCCCGAACACTCGGTCGGTTCACCTCCCATTTAAATTTGCCCCAGCAGTTAATCGATCAGCAGGTTTCACCGGTCCTTCTGGCTGGACGCTACCGATTTTGTTGCAGGATATGAATGGAAGTGAGCAGGTCGCGCAGTTAGGGGAGAGTACGCGAGGTTCGTCCTACTTTAATGCTGGCCTCGATACGCCGGCACCACCAGCATTCACAAGTACTCCGGGGCTTTCTGTAACGTTTCAGCACCCTGAGTGGCAGCAGCCCACTCGTGGGATTTCTCAGTCATTCGTAACCGACGTGCGACACCTTGGAACCCAGTCTAACTGGAATCTTCAGGTTACGGTGCCACACAGTGGTGCGACCTACACTCTGTCGTGGCCTGCGATAGCCAACATTCCGCACGGACAGATGCTCGTTCTTACAGACTTAGCAACAAACACTCGGGTGGTGATGAATTCAACGAGCAGCTACTCGTTCTCCATGGCGCAGGGCGAAACCATCAGACGATTTCAGGTAAGTGCGGCAGCAATGGGGCCGCAGGTACCGCTTATCGTGGGCCTGCGTGTGAACACGAACTTTGGGCCAGGCGGGAGAGCCGTGGCAGATGCCACCATCGCATTCTCCACTACTGGAGTTGGCACCGCGGCAGTCACCATTTTGGGGCCCAATGGGCAAACTGTACGGCATCTCGTGCAAGGCAGAGCAGTTACGTCCGGAGCAAACAGCTTTGTTTGGGACCTACGTAATGACCACGGAATAGGTCTGCCGACCGGTACATACCTTGCACAGGTTACACTTACGGATCCCAACGGGCGGCTAACGCGAGCTATCGCCCCGGTTACAGTTATTCGCTGATTACGCATTCGTGCGGGAGATTACGTTTATGTTAAAGATGGTGCGGTTGGGTTCTGCCAAAACGCTGATGTCCGTCATTGCGGTAATTTCTGCAATTTCTCTCTTAACTGGATGTGGTGGCGGTGGTGGTGGCGGAGGAGGGAACACGTCAGGCGGTACCACGGTAACAGGTTCAGTATTGTTGGTAGAGACAAATCTGCCGCCCGTAACCGCCGGAACAGTAAGTATGGGCGGTGTTACCTCAACTACAAACTCTACAGGTGGATTCGCCCTTACCAATGTTCCCGTAAATACGACAACTGGTACGGTCACTGTCCCCGGTGAGCAGACGCTCACTCTCACACTTAATCTCAAAGCGAACACAATCAATAACCTTGGCACGATCTATGTGTCGGCAACCGGATATACTGCCTCTGCCAACGGTCGTGTGGTTACAGTGACCGGTGGCACCACTACCCCGGTAGCCGGAGCCGACGTGACGATAGGCGGTCAGAGTGCTGTGTCTGCCACCGATGGAACGTTTTCCATTGCTAACCTTCCGGTTGGCCTGGGCAGTGATCCCACAGTGCCGATCGGCAACATACAGGCTACTGGATATGTTAATAAGCCAATACTCACCCAGTTCCCACTCGTTGCAGGTGCCAACCCTCTGGGAGATATTCCACTTGGGGCGCCTATTAGTAGCAGCACGCCGTCTCAGCCCTACACAATATATGGGTTCGTGAAATCGGCGGGTGCCCCGGCAAGCACCACTGTCTCCCTTTCCCCGACAGTCGGACCTCTGACCGCGCACACCGATCCTGTTACAGGGGAGTACTTCTTCTGGGTACCAGCTGGAACCTATACAGTTACGGAACTGAGTACCGGCAAAACGGTGACCGTTACCTTAGGCAATAATTCCGTACCGGTACAAGCCACCACTATAAATATCTAATAGCGATATATGCTTGTGGAAATTGGCTTGTTGGCTGGGCGGCAAACTACAGTAGGTTTGTTGCCCGGCCAATAATGAAAATATGGTTACTAGCAATTTTCCAGCGGTTCGTCCAAATGCAGGCAGCGCAAGTGAGGTGCCTTTTGCGGTTGCACACGGTGCCAACCGGCCAGGTACACGGGTAAGATGCACGACAAGCGCTTTATTGATGAATGTGGTGGCGGACTGCTTGAAGTTGATCTTGGATCATTCCAGCTTCACTGTTGCGGAATGCCTTCCACTGCCTCCAGAGATTGACTGTGATACCGATGCCGACTGCAATACACTTTTGCGCGGCCTTTACCTCACTGCTGCCTCATTGATTTCCAACAATGAGTTGCATGGTGCGAAGAGCAGGTTGTCTGTTGGATTTCAGGCAGGAAGCAACAGACTACCAATAATCGTCTTCAGCCTCGTCACCGAGACATCACCAGATGACCGAACCCATTCAACTACGCAGCTGTTGCATGACACCCATTCTCGTTTCACCAGCAAAAGCGAATGGAGACTAGCGGGCAGATTGCTAAAACGTTGTGGCGCGGTACCCGTGATGCTTCACCGAGATACCCATCACGCAATATGCATGATTGCCTTCCATCGCGCCGCACACCATCCCGTTCCATCATCAAGACGACAGACCGTCGGCCTTGCTGGGCGCCTTCTATTGCTTGAGGATGATACGTTTGTTGGCCCTATGCTGGTCGAACAACTCGCCGATGCCGGTTATGCAGTGAACCTGTGTGGCACCCTAAAGGAAGCACGAAAAGCTCTGACGGAGATGTCGTACCAAGTGGCGTTGATTGATCAACATCTGCCGGACGGCACGGGAATCGGATTTTTGCAGGAGCTTCGCGGCCAGAACAACAACCTTCCCGTCGTAGTACTTTCTGGCGACATGTTTTCGGCCGACCTGAGAATTTGGCTGCATAGTACAAATGCCGACGCACTCTCCAAGCCGTTTGTTATCGGAAGGCTGCTCGAGACTATAAGTCGGCTTTGCAACGCCTCGTGGACAGGAGTTGCCGCATAAGCAAACGTCAGGCTGGCTTCTATTCTGCCTGCAGAACATCAACGAGATGTTGCATGGGCGGCGGTAGTGGCGACCGAAACTCCAGCCTCTCGCCCGTTACCGGGTGATCGAAAGTCAATTTGACGGCGTGCAGCGCCTGGCCACCAAGGTTGGTAATTGCCGCTGCAATGCGGTGAGTTAATGCAGTATCCCGAAGAGGGGGCACTTGACGAATGCCTCCATAGAGCGGATCCCCTACAATACTATAGCCGGCAAATGCACAGTGCACTCTAATCTGATGGGTACGGCCAGTTTCTAGGCGCGCGTGAAGCAGCGAGAAGCAGTGAAGTGACTCAAGTACCTCAATGTGGGTTACTGCATGGCGCGCGGAGTGATCGTCAGAAGTGATTACTGCCATCTTTTTTCGGTCTGTTGGGTGACGACCGATTGGCGCATTTACATCTGCGGTCTTAAACGGCGGACGACCCCAAACAACTGCCTGATATTCACGCTTTGCATTGCGAGATTGAATCTGTGCTTGCAGGTTTGCATGGGCGTAATCAGTTCGTGCAACGACAATCAGGCCACCGGTATCACGGTCAAGCCGATGGACAATGCCTGGTCGAAATGCTTCCCCTTGGTTCGAAAGATGTGATGTGTAGCCCAAAAGTGCATTAACCAGGGTGCCATTTGGAGTGCCGGGTGCGGGATGAACGACCATACCCCTTGCTTTATCGACGACCAGAATGTGGTCATCTTCATGCACGATGGTAATGGGAATTTGTTCGGGCTCGACGTGGAGAGGCGGTCGCGGGGCAGAACAGATAGAGATTACGTCGGTGGGCCTTATCTTGTAGCTGGGCTTAGCCGACCCACCGTTAACCCTGACGCTCGCCCCGTTAGCAGTAGCGGGATCCATCCATCGCTGGACTTCAGACCTGGACGTACCAGGAATTTGGGATGCTACGAACTGATCCAGACGCTCCCCGGCGTTAAGTTGCGTAACCACGATAGTGGTACTTGCTGCCGTAGGTTCGTCGTCTTCCGCAAATGTCGCATCATCCATTAATTCACTTAGAGCGGAGAGAGTGGGATTCGAACCCACGGGGCTGTTACACCCACGGCTTTTCGAGAACCGCACCATCGACCACTCGGACATCTCTCCATGACAGTAGAGTATATTACGCCGCAAACGGGGTTTGGGTCAAGGTGTACTGATGTGTATGTAAACGTCCATGATGAGGTGCCACACACAAGGAAGCTGTATCACTGCCGCCGTGGATGTCGTGATTAGTAGCAACCGGTAACGCCTAGAACAAACAATGCAGCATTTACTGTGGGCTTTAGCGCATTGGATACCACCACGGTGTCGCAGTTGTGTGGGAGTACTTCCCGTGTTGCCAGTTTACAAGTTGCACCCACCATATTAGTGTCTTTTTCGACTGCTGAATTTCGTTCCTTGAGCCGTCGTTAACCTGGTGTCGCCAGAACCTGGTCGCGCACGGCGGCTGGGTGACACGGAGAAGGATGCACCTGCGAGGCTAGTAGCGCTTGATATCAGCAATACGACTTACAGGGACCGCGACCAGAATGGCTGCCGATCTTTGATCAACATGCGGATTATCACGGCTAAAATTGCCAGATTTTTTACAGTTAGCAGGAAAAAATACGATCTGATCCAGATTTACTTGATGGAGACCACGTGAAGTCAGGTCTTAAACCTCGTTGTTTTACCGCACTCGGAGCCTTACGCCCGATGCGCCTTCCTGGAGGACAGTGATGGACCGGTCAAAATTTGGAGCTGATATTACATCAACAGTATTTGAACAGGGGTATCTTGAGGCCGTAAATAAGCGGCTGGATGAATGCATGGCCGAACAGGCGCGATGGGCAAATCGGGCGGGTTTCGGCAACCGTATTCATGATGACAATGAATTCGACTTCCACACGCGACGGCGAGTCGAAATTGCTAATCGAAAACTTTTAGGATATAAACGACTCAAGGAAAAACTATACCATGGGCGAGTGGATTTTCGTTGGCAATTGGATAGCGATCATCAACTTGTTTATATTGGTGAGGTTAGGTTGGATGCAAATGACGGCGACATTCTGATCCATGATTGGCGATCGCCCATTTGCGCCTTATATTCCCAATATACTGAGCCAGGTCCCGCGGAATTCATGCATGATCGCATTCAGCGCGGGACACTTCTGTTGCGTCGCACCTATGAGGTTGCCAACGGTAAGGTGAACATTCTGTCCTCCACCGACGCAGTAACACTGAGCAAGAACAACGTACGTTCTCGGTCATCGTCCAACGACGTGTCCATTGAAATGCCAGCCCGAGAAGTCTCAACGTTACAGGTGGCTAATGCACCAGTAAACGAGGGGCAACTGGTGGCAGATGCCGTGAACAGCTCATCAAATCACCTTGATAGCCCATCGCCGGCCGACGCAACATTCAATACCGTTGATCCGATGCTGGCGGATCTCCTATCCAAGAACACTACAGGTTCCATGCAGCAGGTTGTACGTTCCATACAGGCTGAGCAGGATGTGGTCATTCGGGCGACTGCGCCTATTGTTGCAGTTCAGGGACCCGCCGGCAGCGGCAAATCCGTGATCGCCCTTCATCGCGCCAGCTACCTTCTGTATCACATGCGAGAGGCGGCCAATGATCCGGATGATTTGTGGGGCCGGTTTTCCGCCAGCAAAGTCATGGTCTTTTCTCCAAATGCAACTTTTAGTTCATATATTGCTTCTGTTATGCCAGCACTCATGGAAGACAAACTGCAGAATACTGTGTTGACTGAAATGTTGCCAACGGCATTTGCGAAAACCCTGCGTAAACCTGAAGCGTACAAGATTGAACGCACCGTCGATCAATACGAGGCGGCCCAGAAGGGTGCATTAAAGAAGGTGGACGATTTACGCCTGAAGGCGATGGCATTTAAATCCTCTCTGGAAATCTACGAGGAGATGGTTGCCTTTTTTAAGAGTGTAGAGTTGTTTCTGTTGCAGACAATCTCTAAGGACCTTATCCATGTCATAGAAGGTACTGAACGACAAGTTCGCGCATCAGCGAGACTAAAACAGCAGGTGTTGGTTGACAAGCAAACCTTGGTATCGGCCTTCAATTTTGATAAGGAAGCGCCCTTAATCGCCCGGATTGATGCGGTTCTAGCAGTCGAAACGGACAAAATCAACGAGCTACGTAAACAGAACGACTTTTTTGCTGCAGTCACCAAAGATGTGAGTATAGCAAAACTTCGTGAGCTCTTCACTCCGGTGCGTGATACGCTTATCTCCGTGCGGAATATTCAGTCGCTGCGTTGGTACAGTCATTTTCTTCAATACCTGGAGTCGGGTGTCCTTGGCGATCTCCTTTCAGGTGATGCGCCCAGGCAGGAAAACCAGCTCGTATCCGGTGTCAAGAAGCTCATGAGCCGTCGACATGCTGTCCGAGGTTCGGGTCGCAGCCTATGGATCGAAGCCACTATGAAGTCGCTTAGAAAGCGCCAGATCTGGAGCGAAGACGTGCTTCCAATCGTGTTCTTGCACGGGTTTGTAGCAGGCTTTCCAGCGATGAATGGTGTGATACATGCGGTAGTGGATGAGGCCCAGGACTATTCCATCTTGCATTACCAATATCTGCGAAGACTGCTTCCCGACAGATGTTCGATCTCAATTGTGGGGGATCCTAATCAATCCATACACCCGCATGTTCAAACCACGAACTTTGAGAGCCTTAAGAAAGTCTTCCCGGAATGCGCCGTTATGCCGCCATTAAAGTTTTGCTATCGCTCGAGTAAAGAGATCACGGATTTTGCCTCTAGTCTTCTCGCTGACGGTTCACCGATCGCCTCTGTGCGGGCCACGGGGGTACGTCCTGAGCTTGTTCGGGTTGGTACCGGAGGCACTGCTAATGTGGTTGGTGATCTAGTGCGTAAGCTTAACGACGAGGGTTTTGCTTCTGTTGGTGTGGTGTGCAGATCCACTGCGGAGGCAGTGGCGATGCATTCGCAGCTTGCAGGTGATGTGGCAATAAACATCTTGGATGAGAAGACTACAGAGTTTGAAGTAGGTAACTACGTCGCGCCCTTAGTGTACGCTAAAGGGCTGGAATTTGATGCCGTGATCATTCCGGACGCTGGAAGCCTTGGGTATCGCTCTGAGATGGACAGGCGGCCATTTTATACTGCTTGCACAAGGGCACTGCATCGGCTGTACCTGTGCTACGAGAAGAGGCGTTCGCCGTTGTTACCGCCAGAGGCCTCTGGCCTATTTACTACCCGCGCCTAGCTTCGGCAATGCTGTGTAGGCGCGGGGTGGACGGCGGCGACAGCGGAAACTGCTGGTGGTGCCCTGCCGCCGCTTTAGCGCAATGCAGGATTTCAGGGAATTGGGTATAATACGTCTTACCATCAGGGCGTTGAGAGCCGGGCCGGCTGCATAGGCGGGCAGACGAACCAGTGTCAGGACCGGAAGGTAGCAGCCTTAAGTTTAGCCTTCTGAGTGCGGTCCGTTCACCCGGCTCTCAATGCCCTGATGCTTTTTTTCCTCTACTGCCAGGAAAGTCGCTCGTTGGGAACAGGTGAAACAGCCCGCCATGGCGTATGTCGCTCTATATCGTAAATACCGATCACAGAGCTTCGAGGAGCTCATGGGGCAGGATTCTGTCACCACTACGCTCCGAAACTCCATTGCTAATGGCCGGTTTGGACACGCTTACCTGTTCCATGGCGCACGAGGTTGTGGCAAAACCTCTACCGCGCGGTTGCTTGCCAGAGCGCTGAACTGTGAACATGGCCCTACGGCAACGCCGTGTGGAACCTGCGCTTTATGCAAGGCTATACGCGAAGGTGTCTGCATGGATGTCGTTGAGATGGATGCCGCTTCGGAAACGGGGATCGACGATGTTCGAGAAAAGGTTATTGAGAACGTTCAGTATGCACCTACCGAGGCGCGGTTTAAGGTCTACATTATTGATGAAGTTCATGACCTCTCGAGCAAGGCATTTGATGCACTGCTTAAAACGCTGGAAGAGCCACCGGCGCATGTGGTGTTCGTACTAGCGACCACCGAGTACAACAAAGTTCCCATCACCATTCGTTCTCGCTGCCTCTGCTTCCAGTTTCGGCGCGGCAGCGTTCAAGATCTTGCTTCCGCAGTAAGTAGAGTGATCACCGCAGAAAACTTTACCAGTGATCCCGATGCAGTAATCGCTATCGCACGGGCCGCCGAAGGATCGTGGCGCGACGCTCTCTCCATACTTGAGCAGGTATTGGCCTACAGTGATGGTCATGTTACGTCGGCTACCGTAAAGGCCGCAATCGGAACAGTTGGCGACCCCGAATTACAGGAGTGTGCGCGTAAGCTGGCAGCGGGTGACATGGCCGTGGCGCTAAACCTCGCGGCGGAGTTCATGGAAGGGGGAACCGATGCCAGGCAGCTTATGACGGCCATGCAGGGGTTTATGCGGGACCTTCTTGTGCTGCGGGCTGGTGCCAATCGTGCTGCAGCCGCCGAATTCGGCAACGAACGCATCCAGGCTCTGCAGCCGATAGCCGATCTTTACACTCCTGCATCACTGCTTGATATGATGCAGGAGCTAGCGCGTGCTGAAAGGGAGGTGCGCGCCTCTAATCAGCATCGCTGGATCCTTGAGCGTACGTTTGCACGCCTGCAGTCGATCGCTCACTGCACCGACGGGACGCGTGCGATTGCTACTACGCCTGTCACCGTAGTTAGTGCAAATCTCACTACCAGCCCTGGGGCAACGCCCATGGTTCCCGGTTCGCGGGTGTCTCAAGGTTCCGCTGCACCACACGTTGCGAATACCAGTACAAATACCGACGAGCAGGTGGCCCCCGTCGACAGGCGCTTTGTCACCGAAATTGACCTAGAAGTCATTGCACGTTCGTGGCCGCGTATCCTCTCTCTATTCGGTAAGGCGAGCGCGAGGGGTGCAGCGTTTGTAAACGGTACGAGCGTCCTTGCTCTTTCAGGCAAGCTTATCACAGTAGGTTTTCCAGGTGCTTTTGCGCGCGATCAGATCAACGACAAGGGACGCGCGCTCTTTGAAAAAAAGATTAACGAGGCTCTGCAGACAGAAGGTTACACAGTTCAGTGCGTCCTTCTCTCGGAGGTGCCCGGCCGGACTACTGCGGAACCATCGAACCGTTCTGTGAACGAAGGTGGGGGGGCTTCGACAACCCTCCTCGATCCGGCTGCTAATAGTGATTCAGGATCATCCTTGACTCCTAGCGACGGTAAGTCGTCGTCGGGAGAAGTTTTGAAAGAGGTACTCGATATATTCGGCGGGTCTGTTACCAGACAGGAACCTATACTTTGATGAAAGACGGGAGACAATTAGATGTCTAGAATGGGTGGAATGGGTGGATTTGGAGGAATGGGCGACATCCAGAAGCTAATGAAGCAGGCCCAGAAAATACAGGAAGAGACGGCCAAATTTCAGGAGGATCTGGAAGCAGTTCGCTACAGCGCCACAGCTGGTGGCAATATGGTAACTGTTACCGTGAACGGACATGGGCAACTCACGGAGGTTAAAATTGATCCTGGTGTAGTGGATCCCGCCGACGTTGAGATTCTCGAGGACCTGATCATAACCGCAGCCCGTGATGCCTCGGCAAAAGCTAAAGCTGCGCAGGAAGCTCGCCTCGAGGAAATAACGGGTGGCCTTGGCGGACTCAATCTTCCCCCTGGCTTACTCTAAAGAGGACGATGCGCGGTGCACTACGCTAAGCCGCTAGCGCGGTTGGTCAATGAGTTGGAACGCCTTCCTGGTGTTGGGCCGAAATCGGCTCAACGCATTGCATTCCACATATTACGGCAGCCACAGGAGCAGTCGCGACTACTTGCCGAGGCCATTACTGCGGTGAAGGAGAATATCCGGTTCTGCAAGGAGTGTTCTAACTTTACGGACCAGGAACTGTGTGACATCTGTAGTGACTCGCGGCGCAACCACACACTGTTATGTGTGGTTGCAGAAA
Organism: bacterium; assembly: GCA_021777995.1. Lineage (GTDB taxonomy): Bacteria > Armatimonadota > Chthonomonadetes > Chthonomonadales > Chthonomonadaceae > JAJZFK01. The sequence goes on along the minus strand of JAJYCW010000001.1, from coordinate 60,607 downwards.
CGCGGGACCTTATTGCCATGGAGAAGACGAATGAATACCGCGGTTTGTACCACGTATTACAGGGCCTTATTTCTCCGGTGGACAATGTTACGCCTGATCTCCTGAAGATTAGAGAACTCTTTCCCCGGGTCATGAACGGGGTAGAAGAGGTAATTCTCGCGTTAAACCCCACGGCAGAGGGTCAAACAACTGCCCTGTACCTTGCAAGCAAATTGCGGCCGCTAGGCGTTCGGGTCACGCAGATTGCCCACGGCCTGCCAGCCGGTGGTGACCTCGACTACGCAGATCAGGCAACTTTGATTTCGGCGCTGCAGTGGCGGCGGGAGATGACTTGATGGAATCGTGGACGAACTGCAGTCGTACTATGAAAATGGGACTGGTGTTTTAGAAAAGGAGTGTTTCAATGGGTGAAGCTGTAGAGCAAAAGGCCACGTGGAGAAGTAAAACGGGACTTGCCGAAATGCTTAAAGGCGGCGTCATTATGGACGTTGCGAATGTTGAGCAGGCCGTGATAGCAGAAAAGGCCGGCGCAGTCGCGGTCATGGCGCTTGAACGAGTTCCATCGGACATTCGGCAGCAAGGTGGCGTCGCACGAATGTCCGACCCCCGTATGATCAAGGAGATCATGGCGGCAGTTACAATTCCGGTTATGGCAAAATGCCGCATTGGCCATATTGCTGAGGCACGTATTCTTGAAGCCCTGGGAGTGGATTATATTGATGAGAGCGAAGTTCTAACTCCTGCAGACGAAGAGAACCACGTAAATAAACTGGAGTATCGAGTTCCCTTCGTATGCGGATGCCGTGACCTGGGTGAGGCACTACGCCGTATTGGGGAAGGTGCAGCGCTCATTCGCACCAAAGGCGAAGCAGGCACCGGCAATGTGGTAGAGGCCGTACGGCACATGCGCACACTTATGCGCGACATTGCACGAATTAAATCACTCCGCGAGGATGAGCTAATGGCTGCCGCCCGTGACCTTAAAGCCCCTTACGAGCTCGTTCAGGAGGTTCATACGACAGGAAGGCTGCCGGTTCCAAACTTCTCGGCAGGTGGCATTGCTACTCCGGCCGATGCAGCTTTAATGATGATGCTAGGTGCCGAAAGTGTCTTTGTGGGCAGTGGTATATTCAAATCCTCGGATCCCAGTGCACGTGCAGAAGCAATTGTGCAGGCGGTCACCTATTATAAGGATTACGAAAAGCTTGCAGACATCTCGGCTGGACTTGGAGACGCAATGCCAAGTCTCGATGTACGCAAACTTGAAGACACTCAGCTGATGGCTTCGCGGGGCTGGTAACTATTTTCTAAATAACCGAATTACGGGGACCGCAATGTGCTTACAAGTGCATTGCGGTCCTGTTGTGTTGTTAAGCATCGGGTTTTAGGAAACCCGATGCCCGATCATGCGTCTAATACATTCGATAGACCTATCGCTGAATTCCTTGAGGTTCCATGCTATGAGATTATTGCGGTGTGTAGTTGCTGCTGTTTTTGTTGTACTTCTCGCTGTATCAGGCTCCACAGCGAATGCTGAAAACTCTCTGCATGGAGAAAGCGGGCCCTATTCCATTGCTTGGAATGGGACCGACGGCACGATGATTAGGCGCTCCTTTAACCTGCGGGAGGAGCGTTAATTCAAGCTCACGTATCTCTATTCGCAGCAAGGTCCTGCAGGGTATGCCAGTCATCTCGTCTGGTTTCTTGCCAAAAGCGGCGATACTTTTGATGTGGTGTGGTGCTACCTTAACAACCAGGGTAACTCGTTTTTTAGCTGGATCTACGACTATAGTAGCAATCAGATCACAAGTTACGATTTCCAAGGTAACTACGAATTCGATCCCGCGCAACTTACGCAGGGGACTGCTCTGCCGAAGTCTGCGATACAACCACCGCTAAAATACTCTGGTGGTAGTTTTACATTTGCTGATTGGACCCGGCAGGGAGGTACGCTTCCGGACCTTACGGGGCATTTAGCTATTGGTAAAGCAGATGAAACTGTTCACCTTGGCAAACTTGAGGTGTCACCTCTAGTAGAGGTTAACGTGAACCCTGCCAACGGCTGGCAAGCCCTGGGCTGGCAGGAGCTACACGCCATTGCAAGCGATTCGGCTGGGCATGCGTACTACCTCATACTGTACAGCAATACGCGTCACGGTTACGCGATTGACCTTGATGACAGCAAACTCCTCACCGTAGATTATCCATCCGATCTAACGTTTACCAGTGCTGTTGGATCGATACCACTGGGGCAGGGGAACACTGTCCAGCTACCACGTCCGCGGGTAAGCCTCTACCATCCATACATAGTCGATCTCATTGCCAGCACGGATAAAGGCAATCCGTACGTTGATCTTAGCGCAATTGCTGAAATGGAGCGTCCGGACGGTTCCACCGTGGATGTACCGTGCTACTGGCGAGGGGGTACAAAGTGGCGGTTGGCGATTGCGCCAAACATGACTGGTACCTGGCATTGGACTACGCACTCCGCCGACGCCGGGTTAAACGGCGTAAGTGGGGAGTTCCGATGCGTTTCACCACCAACAGCTAACCCAGGTTTTGTCACTACGGAAAACTCTGCCATTGCTCGTTTTGCATTTACTGATGGCTCGTCGTTCCTACCTGTAATAGCGCCACTCAACGTCTGCTCGTTTCAGGCTGCACCAGGACAGTCTACCGCGTCGCCTAGCTTGATGAAGCTAGAAGAGGCGCGACAGCAGATCAAGCAGTTAGCCAAAATGGGATTCAATCGAATAGTAAACAATTGGGTGATCGACGTTCCATCCTTCACTGGGCATACAGAGGTAAATGAAGGTGGTGCCCCCTTCCTTAACTATGATCCTGATAAGCTTAATCCGGAGTTTTTTCATTACCTGGATCGTCGCATACAACTATGTTCGAAGGCTGGAATCGTACCGGATCTAGGCATAGGCGTATTAAATAAGGACCTGTTGGACACGTTTACCGATCAACAGATTGAGAGACTTTGGAGTTACATCCTTGCGCGATATAGCAGCATGAATGTATGTTGGAACGTCCTCGACGCGAGCGACGCCTCTGTTGCGAATTCGCCCCGCGGGGCAGCGCTCATCACTGCATTGTTGGCTCTCACAAAAAAACAGGATCCGGACGGGCATGTGTTGACACGCGATCTGCCGGCTATTGCATCTGCTGCTCCACCCATCGTTATAAGTAGTAGTGCTGATGTTTCTGCGTCTAGTTCGGCTTACATTCAGAGCCCTGCAGGTATGGAATTGTGGCCCAGTACTGCTGCCGCCCAGGCTGCCGCTCAAAAGGCTATAATGCTTGCCCAAAGCGCGCCTGCAGCCCAAGATGTAGCACCTCTCAACTCCATTACGGTAACTACTCAGGATCTCATGACTATCCCGGCGAGCGTGGCATTTGGCAAGCCTGTAACCGTAGAAGATCCAACCGCCCAGATTACAGTAACGAGTGCCCGACATAGGCTGTGGCAGGCTCTAGCACTGGGCGGTTACTATGTGGCTGCATCGCCCTCGCTTTGGGGTACCGATATCTCAACCTCGCCAATCGCTCAGCAGACTGCAGTTGCGGGGCAGATACTTAACAGCATGGATTACACGCGGCTCGCACCTCATAACGATCTGATTAAGAGTAGCAGCACGAGCAATATGTGGGTACTTGCCAATCCTGGCTTTAGTTACCTTGTTTACATGAAGGAGGGTGGTACAGTCGACCTCGACCTTCTGGAGGCAACAGGGCAGCTACATGTAGACTGGGTATCGCCAGAAACAGGAATTGTAGCCTCTACCGAGACCCTGACCGGAGGCATGGTGCACCACTTTACCGCCCCGACAAATGGGGATTGGGTGTTGAGGATACGGCGAGAATAATCAACCACGCAGACAGGAGGCAGGAGGATCATTATGGCACCTCCTGCCAAGAAACTTCAGTGCCCACGGTAGCGTATAATGGATAGGATGGCGCCCTCTTACGAATTGGCTGCCTTTATGTAGTTGACTAGCTAAACCATATGTTAGTCGTTGTAGTTAGACCTTGTTGAAGTGAATTGAAATTGCGTTAGATTGGGAGATTTCATTGGAATCATCCTGCTTCCTGCGCTACAATGAGTTAGTTCCCCGTGCGTCCGAAAGGAGATTCTCATGAAACGAGACAGAGACACCCGCTCTTCCAACGATGATGATGCTGGCGAACTAAATGCATCGCAGTCCGAAAGTCAACCAGAGTTGCAGCTTCGGGCTCTCTGGATTTTAGACGAAGTCATACGGATGACCCCGCGCAATGACGCCCGTTTGGGCTATCTGCTGACCCTGCGCGAACAGATCGAAACTGACGAAGCCATGATGGATGAGGCGCGTAAAGTGATCGCGGAGTTTGAGGACGCGTACAACAAACTCACAGCGCCAGCTAACAAGATTGCGGTTTATTTAGGAAAAGCCGATCCTCCCAAACCTAAAACGCGCCGGCGGTCGTCGCTGCTGGCCGAACCTGAGGAGAAGCCACAGACCGTGCGTATCGCCCTTGGGGAACAGGAATATATTGCTAACGTTGATCCCCGGATGGAAAACGTGGAACTGCAGGCGGGTACTCAGGTAAAGGTTAACGAAGCATTCGCCGTGATTGGTGACCTCGGTTTTGCAGAAGGTGGACCTATAGTCAAGATTGTTGAGGTGCTCGAGGATGGTAGGTTGCGGGTGGCGCTCGACTCCCAAGGCACTCAGTCTAGAGTAGTCTATCGCGGCGAGGCGATAAAGGCACAATTACTGAAGGTTGGATCCGAAGTGCGTATGGAACCAAACTTCAAGGTAGCCTTGGAGTATTTTCCCGCTAAGGAAGCGTCGGATTATTATCTTGAAGAGGTACCCGTTCTCCCTTGGAGTAAGATCGGAGGGCAAGACGAGGCTATCTCTGTTATACGCGACGCTATTGAGCTGCCGCTGCTTCACCCCGAACTCTTCGCGCGTTTCGGAAAAAGGCCGTTAAAGGGGATCCTTTTGTTTGGACCTCCTGGTTGTGGCAAGACGCTGATTGGTAAAGCAACCGCGTATAACCTTACGCAGGAATATCGCGAACGCACCGGCAAAGACGTCACAGAATATTTCATGTATATCAATGGACCAAAGATTCTCAATATGTGGCTTGGTGAGTCCGAGCGCCAGGTGCGGGACATATTTAATCAGGCACGTGAAAAAGCACGCGAAGGGCGGTTGGTGTTTATCTTCATTGATGAGGCGGAGTCGCTGTTAAGGACGCGAAGTAGTGGGAGATATCTTAACATCTCTAACACTTTAGTTCCTCAATTCTGTGCAGAAATGGATGGGTTGGTCTCGCTCGACAATGTGGTCGTCATGCTTACGTCCAACCGGCCCGATTATATTGACCCGGCAATTTTACGTCCCGAGCGTATCGATCGCAAAGTGAAGGTAGTGCGCCCAGATCGACGTGCGACGCGTGATATTTTCAAGATATACCTTAGTGATGTACCTATTGACCACAACCTCATCAAGAAGCATCGGGGCGACTGTACTTCGGTAATGGATGAAATGTTAGATGCCATCACCGAGTTCACATACCGCAGGGTTCAAGAGACCGAGTTTCTAGAGGTGTTTATGCGTAGCGGTGGCACGGAAAAACTCTACTGGAAAGACCTAATTAGTGGTGCTCTCATCAAATCTGTGGTGGAACGCGCAAAGGATTTCGCCATCAAAAGGTCGATTGAACTGAAGTCCGATGAAGAGGGAATCAGCATTGAGGACCTACAGACTGCCGTTCGAGTTGAGTATAAGGAAAACGAGATCTTCCCGAAGGGTGATTCTCAGGAGGATTGGTTGAAACTTCTTGATTATGAGCCAGACAATGTTGCGACTGTGAAACCTGTTAAAGCGCGCCGTGCAGTGAGTGAGACGTCGAGAAACATCATTTAGGCCACTATGGATAGACTATTTGGAATCGAAACCGAATACGGTATTGTTGTCGATGGCCTTTCCGCTGTAGACTGGGTTAGCGAGTCGATGGCAGTGGTGCGGGGCCATGCAGGCGAAGCGGTAAAAGGGTGGAACTATCGCGGTGAAGATGCTCGCCGCGATATGCGAGGCTTTACAGTCAAGTCCCTCAATACAAACCCTGACGACGCCGTATTTGATACCGGTTCTCACCACACGATGTCTCACGAAGAGGAACGAAGTGATCGCATTCTAGTGAACGGAGCCCGCTTTTATAACGATCACGGCCATCCTGAATATGCTACGCCTGAATGTCGAAATCTTTTTGATCTCGTTGCCCACGACCGAGCAGGCGAGCGTGTGGTACTGGATGCGGCTAAGCGGAGGTCCGCAGCAATTGGCCGGGCGGTAACAATTTATAAGAATAATACGGATTTCCATGGATCCAGCTACGGCACCCATGAGGGCTATCTCATGCAGCGGCACGTAGATACCACTGCACTGATAGGCACGCTACTTCCATTCTTTGCCTCTCGGTGTGTTTACGCTGGTGCAGGTAAAGCTGGAGTGGAGAACGTTTCTGGACCAGATGCTGATCGATTTCAACTATCCCAGCGCGCGGACTTTATGGCTGTAGAGGCTAGTGTGGACACGCTGCATAACCGGCCGTTGGTAAACACTCGTGATGAGCCTCATGCCACTCCAAGCAAGTATCGCCGGCTGCACGTTATTTGCGGTGACGCGAACATGAGCGAGGTTGCAACCGCTCTAAAGGTTGGTGCTACAGTACTCGTTCTCCGTCTATTAGAGGACGGTTGGACATCGCCGGTAAGGTTGCGTGACCCAGTTCGCGCATCGCGCAATATTAGCCGTGATCTCTCGTTTAAGCTCGCATACGAACAGGATGGTGGTACATCTCTAAGGGCAATAGATATTCAGCGCGCATATCTTGTTGCTGCAGAACATCGCTATGCGGGCGCAGATGCTGAAACGGATTGGGTACTTCATGAATGGAGAACGGCTCTTGACTTGTTGGAAACGGACTTTACCAAATTAGCAGATCGTTTGGACTGGGTCGCCAAGTATCTTCTTCTAGATGAGTTTCGTCAAGAAGAGGGCTTACCATGGAATGACAGTCATATTCAGAGTCTTGACCTGGCTTATCACAATATCGATCGCAGCGAGGGGCTTTATTACGGTCTTGAGGAAGCTGGGGCAATGCGCCGGCTAGTAACCGAGAGCAGAGTGGACGCCGCTGTGAGCTGCGCACCTGCTGATACGCGAGCTTACCTTCGAGGGCTGATAATTAAACGGTTTGGTCATGCCGTTAAACGAACCGGGTGGAACGGTATTGTGTTCCACCACAATGGCGAGGATCTGCTGTTCGACATGAATCCTCTGGTGGAAGAGAACGCGAGGATCCTTAACGAAGAGTTTGCGTCTGCCCAAACTCTTGATGAGGTAGTGAATTTGATACGGCGCAATGGTCAGCAGAACTGACAGAACGGGAGAGAGCAATGATAATAAATGGCGAAGAACGAAAACAGGCGCCGGTGGCGCCCATAAGCCCGGTGCGCAAAGATGGAGATGGTGGTGGACCATCTGAGCCAGATGTGAAACGGCCTGACACCAGTGACCTTCTAAAGCGCATGCGACGCGTTGATCCTGACGCTGCTCGTCGGTATCGACAACGAAGTGGACAGTAAACATGCTATCAACCACAGATACTGCTGGTAGTCTTTGGAAGTTACTGGAACAGAGCGGGCATCCGTTCACCAGGGAAGCGGGCAGCTTACGTCCCGCGGATTCACACGCAGGTGCAGGATCGATTGAGACGCATGGCACAACTGTAATCGCAGTAAAGTTTAAGGACGGCGTCATTGCCGTAGGCGACCGCCGCGCGACTGCTAACTTCGCAGTGATGTACGACCGTGCCGACAAGGTGCTAGCTATTGACGATACCACACTGCTGGCAATAAGCGGCTCATTTGCCCGTGCAATGGATGTTGTGAAATACCTGCGCACATCATTTAAACTCTTTGAGCGAACCTACCTACAGCCCATGAGCCTTGAAGGAAAGCTTACCGAACTCGCCAGGGTAGTAAAAGCCGGTATTCCCGACGCGCTTCAGGGCATCGGTGGCTTTATTCCCATATTAGCTACCTTCGATAAAGAGAGTAACGAAGGCCGTATATTCTTCTATGATGGAATGGGTGCACGCTTCGAATCCACTGAGTTCGGTGCAGCCGGCAGTGGTTCGATGCAGATTCGCGGTGTTTTTGACTACATCGTTAAAACAGTTAAGCCCTTTCATGAAATGTCACGGGACGAAGCCCTAAAACAGGCGCTGTTACTGCTCGACATCGCCGCTGATCTGGATGCCGCTACTGGTGGTTGGGCAAAGGTGATGCCGCTTGCTAGAACCATCACCTGCAACGGAATTGAAGAGGTGCCCGATGAAACTTTGAAAGCTATTATCGAGCAGCTGGACAAGTCGATTTCACGGTGATCGCTAGAATCTTGAAACAAAGGGTTGCAACTACATATGCATACGCCATTTGACATTAATGAGGCGATTGGGCATCGCAAGGACTATGTGGAAGCCGGCCTGCGGTCCGGTAGCCCTGTAGTAGGTATTTGCTGTGAAGAGGGCCTGCTACTCGTAACCGTACGGCGTACGCAGCGCAAAGTTTATGAGATTTACGACCGCCAGATGTTTAGCGCGATTGGAAGGCAGTCCGACATTGAAAACGTGCGCCTTTCCGCCATCCAAACCGCTCACCAGGAAGGATTTGAACGCAGTCCTGATGACGTCTCGCTCCACCGACTGGTAGGATTTGCACTTAGCCCTGCACTTAAGAAGGCCTTCGGCGATCAAATGTATGTGCCCGTGGTAATTCGGGGGCTTTTTGCAGAACTGGGTCGCACGGTGGCTGGCGATTGCTTTTTTACATTGAACTACGATGGAGAGTACAGGCAGCACACTGGCATAGCCGCCATTGGTGGTACGCAGAGTGCCGAGGATAGAATGTTGCAGGTGCTAGGCGAGCCCGATTCAACCCTGTCACGTGATGAGGCAATTCGTCGAGCGCTAAGGGCGTGGGTTGCTGGCGCCAGAGATCAGATTAGCGCTCCCAATGAGGACGAGCGGGATCAGGATACACCTCTGAAAGTGGTGGACGAGGCGGATGCAGACCGGGTGTTCTTGCAAGAGGAACTGAAGTCCGGTGTGCTGGAGGTAGGGTTTCTGCAGCGCCGCGATAAACAGGATGCACGCTTTCATCTGCTTGCTGGTGACGTGTTAGGATCAGTTATTTCGGACCTCTATTAATGGTTTTCACCTGGAACACAGCCCATGGATAAACGCATTTTCGGCATTGAAACAGAGTTCGGATGTATGGTAAGAGATCCTTCCGTGGGCTCACCAGAGGAAGTTGTCGAGCTTGTAAAGGATGAGGCCTTCTATACCAAAAAGCTAGGCGTCATTGATCTGCACGCGCGTGATTATGCATTTGAGCCAGCCCGAGCCGGCGGATTTCTGCGTAACGGCGGCAGATTGTATGTAGATGCTGTTGGCAGCCACGAGGAATACGCGACAGCGGAATGTACCGACCTTATTGATCTCGTCAAACATGATAGAGCCGGGCGCATCATGCTGTCGCGCCTTATTGAGGACCTTGGGCTTACCGAAGCGGTTAGTTTCCATAATAACAGCATCGACCATTTTGGCGGCCATACGTTTGGATGTCATGAAAACTACCTTGTTCAAATTGAGGATCGGCTATTTTCTGAGGCAATCACCGATCTACTGCCGTTTCTTGTAACCCGTCAGATTTTTGCCGGTATCGGCCGTGTTGGCGGTCACAAGCTGGTGCGGCCAAATAGCAAAAACAACATCATGACGATGGGCGATCATGAAGTGGACTATGTGTGGGTCTCTAACTTTTACGGGGTGGAGATTGACCAATCCGTAGATTTCCAACTCTCCCAGCGAGCAGATCATATTGTAAAGACGGTGAGCTCTAGGGTTAGGTTTAACCGTGCAATTATCAATCCTAAATGGGACTCGTATTATTCGTATACTAACCTGCATCGATTGCATGTGCTATTTGGCGAAAGTAACATGAGTGAATATGCCACGCTTTTGAAGGTGGGCACTACCAGCCTTGTTTTGGATCTCATTGAGGAGGGGTGTGCACCACCAGACGTTGAACTGGATGAACCACTTAACGTTTTGAGAGCTGTTTCTCGCGATAACTCGTTTAAATGGATTGTGAAATTGAAGAGCGGCAAAACTATTAGAGCAGTCGACCTTCAACGTCGGTATCTTGATGCGGCCAAAAAATACCTACATCGCAAGGATGCCCAAACGGACAACGTCCTCCTTCAGTGGGAACGCATTCTGGATGACCTGGAACGCGACCCGCTCTCTACGAGCGACAAGTTAGACTGGTCGGCCAAGTACGTACTGTACCAACAGTATATGGCAGAAACCGGCACACAGTGGAACGATGACGTTATGCAGAGCCTTGATCTTGAGTATCACAACATTCATCCAGCACAGGGCCTGAGCTATGGTCTGGAAAATAGTGGCGCACTCGGCAGGCTAACGACTGACCGAGAAATTGAAGAGGCACTGAGTATGCCACCGTGTAACACCAGGGCACTGGGGCGCGGTCAGATCATTTCCCAGCTCATCAATAGTCCGACTACGCGCTACGTCATCGACTGGGATGCGGTATATATTGAGCGTAATCGGCAACTTGACCTCAAAAATCCATTTCATACCTACGAGAAAGAGGTATCAAGGTTTATGAGGGGGGTAGGTTAGAGGACCTGTTTGCCAAGGTATTGCGTTTACGACTGCCGGGTAGCGATTGGTTCGCCATCCCGGCATGTAATCGTGATGCAGCAATCATCCTGTCCATCAATGTATGGACTGAGGATTTCGGCGAGCGACTCCTCTACAACCCGCTCCCAGTCGCGCTGTTGCGCCGCAACCCGTTGCTTTTCTAAGATCCAGGCGATGAACGAGTGATCCCAGGATAGAGTAATTCCATGCATGGTGCAGCGTAGGGATACATTTTGAAGCATACGCTCTATTGCTCCAGTGTTCGTTTCTACTTCCGCTGAAGGTACCTGGTAAAACACATCGTCCATTTGAGCGGCGAAATCATCCCCAAGGACACTGGCCAATAACTGCCTTGGCGCAATTTTCTCCTTGTGCGCAGCGTTACCTAGAAGTCCAATGGATTGCGGTTCTGCTCCTATTGACTCCGCGGTTAATAGCAACACTGTGTCGCTAAGATAGAGCTTTTTGCCCCGTGCATCAGTAAGAAAGCCCGATTTAATGCCGCGCAACAGCACATCGCGGACTGTGTAGTGGCACATGTCAATATTTTGGCAGTAAAGAACGCACCAGGGCATCTGAGACAACCGGTGTATGGTGAGTGCTTCACTGTAACCAACGTAGCCGGGTGGTGCGCCCAGTAAGAGTGTAACGTCCTGAGGTTCCACCATGCGCCCGAAATCTAACGTTACTACACGGTCCGCGGCACCGAAAAGATTCTCCGCAATGATCTCCGCGACGCGCGAAGCACGGTGTGCACAATCACCTGTTAACAATAACGTGGCATTTGGACGTTCTGGGCGCATGTCGAGCCCGCTAAGGCTAATCTTCAGGCGGTGCATCAAGCTTACAATAGCTTCGTGCGTCAGAATGTTTTCTGATTGCAGAGTTAACCGAAGGCTGTCGAGGCCGGCATCAAGGCCCAGCGGCATACCCACCATCCTCTGCAAAACCTCCACTACATCTCGGTCGGTAACCTCGCTGCGGTTAAGAGCGAGTACATGAGCGATGCTCTGCTCTAATAAATCAATTGCCTTATCTGGAAATTGGCGATTTCGCATATGATGGTCAGCAAGATCGAGCAAATGCTGGATTACCTGAGGAGACACTCGCGTGGCGGTACCTCTACAAATCAAGGCGCATCGCTCTACAAGTACGGGTAAAGTCTGGGCTGCAGTTAGAGCTTGAACGCGAATGGGCTGAAACCTGCGTTCCAGCGCAGCATCTGGCTCTATGAACTTTCGGTACTCCTCGTCGGTTGTGGCAGCGATGCAGGCCAGATCACCTCTAGCAAGAGCGGGCTTTAAGAGGCTGGAAAGATCGGACTGCCCGGCCGCGCCACCCATACCGATAAGCTGGTGGACCTCATCAATGAACAGAATGATATCCGGCCGGCTGGCTTCAGTAATTAGCTGTTGAACGAGTTTATGAAAATCAGATTGATGATGAGCTACAGCCATAATGGCTGTTGGATCAATTGACCACACCTGCGCGGACCTTAGCGCAGCAGGGCAGGCACCCGACGCGATTCTCTGCGCCAGTCCCTCTACTATTGCAGTCTTGCCACATCCTGCAGGACCGATGAAAACGGGGTTTCGTTTGGTCTGCCGACATAGTGTTTCTAATGCTAGCTGCAGTTCATCCGCACGGCCAACTATGGGGGTTAGGCGTTGTTCATGCGCCTCAAGTGAAAGGCACCGCCCCAAGCGCTTCAGTGTTTCAATGCCCGATGTGCTTACAGCGTCAACTGATTCATTCTGAGGCAATGCCTGTAGTTGGTAGCCTGCCGAAGTTAGAATGGCTGCTGCCAGGTCTTGAACCGTGGCCATCGCGCGCCCCTCGGCTAACGCCTGGCGATATGCACGGTGTTCCATGACCGTTACGGAGACAATCGCGCCAGTTCTGCCCTGGCCCAGTTTTCCTTGAAGTTCCAGAGCAAGCGACTGCGCCCGAAGATATGGTGTCAGCGCTTCGGTAAGATCTGAGTGCTGTGAAAGTAGAGCAAGCAGCCAGTGGTAAAGCCCGGGAGTGGACTGCCCCGACATTTGCACCACTGACTTGATCAAGCGCTGTGAACCACTGTCTAAATGTGGTTCTACGTCGGAAGCATTTTCCATGGATGGGTGACTCAGCTTTTAAGGAATTGAAGGGCTTAATGTTAACTGTTGTGCATTGCGTTAAGCTATTTTATTGTAGCATGTAATGTGATGCTCTATGTTTCGACGGCAGGCTTCATTCCCCATGAAGGATACACAAATATTATGGCCTGCAACAATAAGTTGAAATGCAGGCCGTAATGACCAAGTGCAATAAATGATGCTACTTACTTCCAGTGGGCTGTGTTGGCTGGAGGATAGGGAGAAGGAACATGAGGCTGTCCTGAACGTGTCTGTCCCAGTATTCCCAGGTATGAGCACCAGGATGTTCTTCATACTCGTGCGGGTAGTCAATGTTAGTAAGGTGGGTGTGAAACAGCCTATTTTGTTCGATAAGAAAGTCCTCGGTCCCGCAATCAATCCTGATTGCCGGACGTCGTTTAATGGACATTAGCTTCTGTGCACGGGCAAAAAGGTCGGATTTGCTGCCGATATACTTTTCACCAAGAATCAGTTTCATTTCAGACGACCATGCACCAGGATTTGCATCAAGATCGAAATGGGAGAACGCCAGTGCACCAGAATGGCTCACGGCTGCGCAAAATCTGTTTGGATGGTTGAACGCGAGATGCACCGCACCGTAGCCACCCATTGAGAGGCCAGCGAGCGCCCTTCCTCCCGCATTAGGGCGTGTTGGAAAGATACCATCAATGAAGTCTACAAGATCCGTAACTATTGATGTCTCCCAGGCGGGCCCGTGCACCGCATTGGAATACCAGCCTCGACCGGTATCAGGCATTACCACCATAAGACCCGTGTTGTCAACATAACGTTCTATTGACGTTCGCCGCATCCAGATCGTGTGATCGTCGGATTGACCATGCAGCAGGTAGAGTACCGGAAAAGGCTTGACCTGCAAGTTTTCGGGGATAATGACGTTCGCGGCAATATGCTTTTGAAGTGCGGGGCTGAAGTATTTAAGTTCGCAGAACGCCATTGTCTATTCTTCACCTTCCATGTTTGATGTATCAGGGCTGAACTGAAGCGAGAGAGAGTTGATGCAGTAGCGCTTGCCGGTTGGGTTTGGGCCGTCTTCGAACAGATGTCCGAGATGCCCGCCACATACCGCGCACTTAGCCTCTACGCGTATCATCCCATGAGAATGATCTTCCACCAGGGAGATTTTACTTGAATCTACGGCATTCCAGAAGCTCGGCCACCCGGATCCAGAGTCATATTTCGTCTCAGAGGTAAACAGAACGGTGCCACAACCTGCACAGCAGTAGGTACCGTCTTCGTGATTGTTCCAGTATTCGTTTGAAAATGCAGGCTCTGTGCCAGACTGGCGCAACACTCTGTATTGCTGTGGTGTAAGGATCGATCGCCACTCATCATCGGTTTTGGTAAACTTAGTATCGCTCATCATGTACCCCTTTAAGAATCTGCTCCATCATGATTACTTTACCTTAGGAACCAACCACGGAGTTTCTCTGTTTAATATATTACTGTGCGCGGAAGTGGGACGAAAAAAAGTCGAACCTAAAAGTGAAAGGTGTCGTCTAAGGTAGTACCGCGTCAGAACGTCTGTTTTGCAGGCACAAAAATGTCTGTTGGAACTGGCAGTAAAGTGTGGAACAAGAGTCCTGATAGCCGACCCACTGGGACCAAAGAGGAAGTGCGCGAAAGGGGGCACAGGAGTGGACGATCGGAGGTGTGATCCGAGCCTTAAATTTACACCTGAAGAGGCTCTGGGTTTGCTGGATATTGTGATGACTAGCAGTGGCGAACTATCGGCGGATCAGCGCGCAGCGGTGTTAAAACTTAGCGAGTTCTGCAGGCAGTGCCTTCGCGAACATCGCGACGAGGAGAAGGGTGCGGGTGAGTCCGCATCGATTTGTGCAGCTTAATTCTGCATCACTGAACTCATTCATATTATCAAAAACAACAGTGCGGTGAGAACCTTGAAAGTTCTCACCGCACTGCATTTTATTTCAACCTTTCAGAAAATCGCGAAGCAGCTCCGCTATTCTACTTCCGTTAGGTCCACGCTATGCCTTGTGCTCTTCAGCAATACTGACCTTCACGGCTTTTGGCCTAACAGATTCTGCTTTTGGAAGATGTAGTTCAAGCACACCCATCCTATAGGACGCGATTACCTTATCGGTATTGATCTCCACGGGAAGCGTATAAGACAGACTGAACGTTCCGGTGCGGGAACTCCACCAGCTCTGACGATGCTGCACCGCGCCCTCGTTCTGGAAGAAAGGTTTGCGCTCACCCTTAATAGTGAGAGTGTCTGCTGTAGTTTCTACTGAAATCTCGTTTGGATCAATGCCGGGTACGGGGAGAATAAACACCATCTCCGTGTCGGTTTCAAAAACGTCCGGCGTTATGTCTGAATCGATGCTGGTGTTGAGTAGCTGAGAAACCGGCGTGTACCCTGTTACAGAGGAGAACAGGTCATCCATTCGTCGCCGAAGGGCTTCCATGTCATTCCAGGGAGTTCTCGTCGTCATAGACGGAACGGGACGAACTGTCATTACTGCACCTGGTGTATTGTTACCTCTACTCATTTTACCTCTCCTATAATGGTTGCTTGCTGTTATTACCAACCGATCATTTGAAGTTACTGGCAACAACAATATTTAGTGTGTTGCACTAATTATTACGCAAATGACCGTCAACACTGTTCCATTATTTTTAGAGATGTCGAGCATTTTTGTTATGGCGTCCAACACCAAATAAAACAGCAAGTGTGTTAACAGAGAATTAACGAAATGATAACACGACCTTAATAGTGCCGATGCATAATCTCGTTCAGGATAAGCCGCTGGAGGTTACTTCAGAATTGCGGAATTATCCCGTACACTATCGGGAGGAATACATGTTCTCAAACCGGATTATAATGAACAAGCGCAACGCGTTTACGCTCATCGAGTTACTCGTCGTTATTGCAATTATCGCAATTTTAGCAGCCATTCTGTTCCCTGTATTTGCGCAGGCGCGGGAGATGGCGCGTCGCACGAGCTGCCTTAGTAATATGAAGCAGCTAGGTTTGTCTGTCATGATGTACACACAGGATTATGACGAGACCTTTGCGAGGACCAATAATGGAGCTAACGGCCACTGTTCTCATGCCGAGTACACGCTCTACTATCCCTATTTTAAGGACGAACAGATCCTTCAGTGTCCAGATGGGGGTGATAGCCAGGGGGATACCATTGACTCCTGTGTTTTTGCGCAGGGCATCATGCCAAAGCCGTCCGACCCGAACTTTCACACCAATTACGGATATAACTGGGGCCCGCTAATATACGCAGGTGGCGGATTACATGGTGCAGAAGTTGATGATCCAGCTCCTGGCGAGCACTGGCAGCCTGGAGTGACCATGGCAGGTATTGTAGCTCCCGCGGACACATTTGTCTACAGCGACAGCTATGATACA
Source organism: bacterium (assembly GCA_021777995.1). GTDB lineage: Bacteria > Armatimonadota > Chthonomonadetes > Chthonomonadales > Chthonomonadaceae > JAJZFK01. The sequence continues at coordinate 44,275 of JAJYCW010000001.1, read as the reverse complement.
TACCGACCAACCATGGGCATGGATTGGGTACTAGATTCCTACCATGGCGGCTATAGCCAGAGCGGCGTTCGTCATGACGGAAAATGGAATGTTGTCTTCGCAGATGGCCACGCCAAGGAAGTTCAGTTCAAATTTGGTAACGTTGGTACCCATCGATATGGGATGCCAAGTAACAGTTCGTTTTGGCCAGACTACTGTGCTGATCCCAATGCAACCATTGACCTTGGGCCAGCTTACGGATTACCACAAATGCTGTGTGGGCAGATTGGCTCTTACGTAAACAGCAAAGTGACCTGGTGGCCACAGAACTAATGCGACCAATACGCAGATTGACACCGCTTGAATTCGTGGGGGTAGCGCTAGGTGTAGGTCTCATGTTAGCCTGTACAGGTTGCAGCGGTGGCGGTTCTGCTCCTCCACAGGCACCGCCGCAGGTAAACCAGGCTCCGTCGCTGGCCAATCCAATACCGCCATCTGGTCGACAGTTTAGTGGTAGCAAAAAGTAGGCACGTTTAACGACAATAATATTTGCCTGTAACGGCACTTATTGTGGCGTGTTAGACCCGCGGCCCCCTTCAATGAGGGGCGCGGGTCGTTTGTTTTCTAGTGCAAATGCAGCTAAAGACTGTTCACCTTATGACCGACAATTCATCCGGTTTATTTGCATGTTAATGCACACAAAATTGGGTTAGGGGCCACTTGTTATGACTACAGCGATGGTTGAGTCGATTGAACGAGAGGAACAGCTCGTTGCATTTCACCTGTCCGATGAGGTGTATGGTATTGATATAGCCGCCATTCACGAGATCATAAGGCTACAGGAAGTTACACAGGTACCAAGAACATCCGATGATATTGAGGGAATCATCAATCTGCGTGGTAAGATCGTGCCGATTCTCAACCTGCGCCGCCGACTTGGACTGCCAAGTAATGAGCGCACACAAAAAAGCCGAGTGATTGTGGTGGATGTCGACCAGGTAACGGTGGGGCTGGAAGTAGACAGCGTCATCGGCGTGTTGCGACTATCAGAAAATTGCATAGAACAGCCAAATGAGATGATGGGTGCAATTGATGCAGACTGTGTTCGTGGAGTTGGAAAGACCGAGGACAACCTCGTAATTCTTCTCAATCTGCAATACGTGTTGAGGCTGGCTCAGGAATAGCAGTTTAGATGTTTTGGTAGGTTAAAACAGCTGTGCAAGGAATGCACCGCGTCGAGCAATAAGGATATGCAAATGAATGAGGATATGAACCAGTTTATAGGGATATTCCTGCAAGAGGCTGCCGAGCAGATGGAGCTTCTAGAGCAGGATATCCTTAAACTGGAGCATGAAGCATCTAAGGAACTCTTACAGGAGATCTTTCGGGCAGCGCACACGCTTAAGGGTTCGTCGCGCGCTATGGGGCTCACAGCAATGGGTGAGCTTACCCATGCCATGGAAGACATATTCGACGCTCTGCGAAACGACCAGATATGTGTGAACGTCAGCCTGGTGGATGCTCTTTTCAACGGGCTAGATGCATTAAAGGTGATGCTGCAGCAGATTGCCGCGAGCGGTACTACGTCACTAGACACAACGGATCAGACCGCTAAGCTTCGAGCAGCGCTTAATGGGGCTACAACTTCCACGGCGCAACCACAGCCGAACACATCCGTTCCCACCACGATCGCTTCACCACCGGAAACCAAGAACGATGGGCCTACGCTGTCCATACAGCTCGTTCCGGGGCCCGCGGGCCTAAAAGCGATTCAGGATGCTGTCGGCTCGGCGTTGCATCTTTACGCTGCACACATGGAGGTCGCCGCGGATTGCGTGATGAAATCAGTAAGAGCCACAATGTTGTTGCAGTCTCTGGCGAGCGCCGGTACGGTGGTGGCCCTTAATCCGGATGAAGATGCCCTGGATAAAGAAGAATTTGAGCTTTCGTTCGACTTGGCCATTCTTACAGAGTATGAATTGGAAAAGGTTGAGGCGGTACTTAATGGGATCAGCGAGGTGTCGTGTCGCCTCATTGAGGAATGGCCGTTAGAGGCTTACGCAAAGGAAGCCGCCGAACGGTTCCACGTGTACATCACCGAAACAGAGAAGATGACGTGCCAGGAAGCGATTGCTGTCGGATATCGTATTCTGGGGCTGCGGCTAACAGTTTCACCAGACAGCGTAATGAAGTCTGTGCGTGCGCTTATGACCCTGCAGACGCTGGAAACAAAGGGCTCTGTAATTGCAATATATCCCGGCGAGGAGGCACTTGAAAATGAAGACTTCGACCGGCAGTTTGAGGTCGTTTTTGCTACGCAGCTAGAGGACGAGGCTCTTCGCGCAGTAATTGAAAACATTAACGAAGTGCAGCTTCTCGCCCTCGAACCATGGAATGACGTAAACTATGGGAGGTCGGGCGCTTCCGGTGGTTCGGTGGGCACCGCTGAATCTCGCAATCGCATACCTGATGCAGCTCACGCAACCCCCGTGGTACAGGATGTTGCCCCCGCGGCGGAGCACGCTACCTCAAGTGTAGCAGGCGGTCAGGATAAGAAGCCGGCTATTCAACCGCAAACTGTTCGAGTGGATGTTGCGCGCCTGGACATGCTTCTAAACCTGATAGGGGAGTTGGTAATAGACCGCACCCGTATTGCGCAATTGTGCAACAGGGTCGCGGTAGAATTGAACGGCAGCGGGGTATCCGAGCAGTTAAACGAGACTGCGGCGCACGTAGGGCGAATTACAGATCAGCTTCAAGATGAAGTTATGAAAGCCCGTATGCTGCCCATAGATAATGTGTTTAACCGGTTCCCTCGGATGATAAGAGACCTAGCACAGAAACTTGGGAAAGAGATAAATTTTGTAATTGAGGGTCGTGAAACCGAGCTAGACAGATCTGTTATTGAAGTCGTAGGTGATCCACTCATACACATGTTGCGCAATAGCGTGGATCATGGCCTTGAGCTGCCTGACGACCGTGAAAAGGCAGGGAAAAACCGCATCGGCACTGTCTGGCTCAGAGCCCGTCACCAGGAAAACCACATTGTTATCGAGGTGCAGGACGATGGTAAAGGGTTAGACCCAGAAGTTTTGCGGGCGAATGCCGTTAAAAAGGGGCTTCTTACAAAGGATGCAGCCGCGCGTCTCACCGACAAGGAGGCGATAAACCTCATTTTTGGTTCAGGCTTTTCCACTGCAAAAGAGGTATCCGACGTCTCAGGACGCGGTGTAGGCATGGATATTGTCCGCAGCAACCTACAGAAGCTGGGCGCCACCATCGACATCGAAAGCAAGGTAGGGGTGGGCAGTACATTCATAATTAAATTGCCACTAACGCTCGCCATAATTCGGGGATTGCTAGTAATGGTAGGGGACCTTGTTTATGCGCTGCCGTTGAGCTCTGTTGTTGAGACATTACGCGTCGATCGGCGGGAAATAAAATACGTGCAGCGAAGACCTACAATTATGCTGCGCGACAGAACATTATCGCTGGCGAGAATGAAAGACCTGTTCCCCGTTAATCATTTCTCCAATAATACAATGATGAATGAAGCGGTTGTATCAACTTCGATTACTCAAGACGAGCCGCTGTATGTTGTTGTCGTTGCAAGTTCCAACCGCCAGGTTGGTATTGTTGTGGACTCTCTAGTAGGGGAGCAGGAGGTAGTTATAAAGACGCTAGGCAAGCTCATTGGTGATATACGCGGTCTATCTGGAGCAACAATAATGGGCGACGGACATATGGCCCTTATAGCCGACGTTGACGGTATCTTGCAACTAGCAAGTGAAGAAAGGGGTGCAGCATATGCCGCCTGATATAAAGTCAATTCGAATTGACCGCGCGGTCTTCCAGCAGACACTGGAGAAGAAGCTTGCGGATCTGCCCCCACTGCCCGCGGTGGTTGGGCGTATCATGGAGACTATCAACAAGCCAGATGCTTCCGCTGAGGAGCTAAACCGGTTGATCTCTATGGACCAGGGATTGTCATCCAAGATGCTCAGGATTGTAAACTCTGCCTATTATGGGTTTCCAAAAAGGATCAGCACCTTGACGCATGCAGTGGTCATATTAGGATTTAACACGGTACGAAACCTGGTATTAGGGGTTTCCGCCTTCGGCATGTTAAGCCACAAGAGTATGCCATACGGGCTTGACCGGTTGAAATTCTGGGAACACTCAGTAGCCACCGCAGTAGGTGGGCAGGTGGTTGCATCGCGCCGTCTTCCCAGGGTGAGGCAGGCGGTGGAAGAGGCATTTATTGGCGGTCTTCTGCACGACATTGGGACACTATTTCTAGATAGTTACTTTCCGGTGCAATACGCCGTGGCAGTGGCCTTTGCCGGGCGGGAGTCGAAAACAGCCCGAGAAGCCGAGGCTATGGTCCTTGGCATTGACCATATGGTGGTCGGTAAAAGAATTGCTGAGCACTGGAACTTCCCTGCACACCTTTCGGCCATCATCGGCTGGCATCACGAGCCCTCTGGTCAAAAGGACCATTTCGAGCTAATCGCGTGTGTACAGGTTGCCGACTGGCTAGCGTGGCAGGCAGGATACTGTCCATCTCAGCATACCCAGATGCCAGAGTTATCGCCCGAGGTGGCGGAGTGGCTTGGATGGGATGAGGCGACGATTGCAGAGGCAATAGCCGACTTACAGAAGCGCTTTGGTGACTGCACTGCGCTGCTTCAGTTGGCCCGGGAAGCAGCTTGAAATTCTGATAGGAAAGTAATCTCCCGCCACCTCCCTTTTTGCACTGTAAGTTAGCGCTGAAAGGGAGGTGGCGAACGCCCTACAGTTTGATCACTGATCGAATAATCGCGCCTGTCTCCATCTCGTGAAACGCTGCCTCAACGTCGTTCAGCGAGATCACTCTGGACACCATCGAGTCTAAGTTTAGTCTGCCTTGAAGGTATAACTGGGCTAGAAGTGGAAAGTCGTTGGACGGCAGCGTGTCGCCAGCATGGCACACATGAATTGCCGCCTTATTCCAGTAAACACCGGTGGCCATGTCGCCGAGATTAAGTGTCACCGCATCGGTTGCAGCGGGGAGGCCAATGGTGGTCGCGCATCCGCCATAGGCAAGCATTTTAACGGCCTGCTCTATGCACTTTGGTATTCCTGTTGCTTCATACGCATACTCTACGCCGCCGTCATAGCCATCCTCGGTAAGGGCTCTTACTTGCGCTACTGGGTCGCCATCATTTGCGTTTACAACATCCGTGGCGCCGAACTGCTGCGCCCACTGTAGTTTCGTGGTGTTGATATCCACAGCGATGATCTGACGGGCGTTTGCAAGTTTTGCGCCCTGTATTACGCTTAAGCCCACCCCACCGCAACCGATTACTGCAACTCGTGATCCGGGAGTAATGGGAGTGGTATTAAACGTTGCACCAACGCCGGTAACCACGCCGCATGCGATAAGGCACGCCTTATCTAACGGCATATTCTGCGGCATCTTAATTGCGGCTTTCGCATGAACTACCGTGTAGGTGCTAAAGGTTCCGCAACGTAACACCTGACTGCACAAGGCCCCATCGCGCTTACGCTTTATCCTCTGCGCTGGCCTAAGAGCAACATAGCAATGACGGGGGTCACCTCGCCTGCAAGCGGGGCACTGCTCACATGGAGCGCGGTATGCAAGAACCACGGGGTCACCTGGCGCAAGATGCGTTACCCCTTCGCCAACATCCACAACGTGCCCCGCACCCTCATGGCCAAGCACGATTGGGAATGTCATGCCCATGCCCTTTAGGTTCTTAACCGTGAGATCTGTGTGGCACACACCACTAGCAGCAATCTTCACCCGAACCTCTCCCGGGCCGGGGGAGTCGACTAGGATATCTTCGAGGACTGCATCTTCTCCTGGAGCGTTTAGCAATACAGCCTGTCCCTCAATAGCACCCATATTATCATTCCTTTTAGGTAAAGTTGGTATCGATCAGTAACAGTTCCACCAATTTGGTATGTTTGTTCACTTGGCAGGGCAAATTATCCTGCCTGAAATTTGGTACGTGGTATCGCGCCACTTTATGGCGTGACGGTTCTTCCTGCCGATGTCAGACCCCTATGGGTGCGAAGTAGGCTACCGTACCAGGTGAGACTGGCGGTCAGCAGATGGGCGTACCGGCGTAATACGCTGCTCAGATTCACGAATTTGACTGCACGCCGTTAGGTGTGCTATACTCTGGCGTTAGACAAACTAAATAGCTTTCACCACAGACAGCAGGTGAGTTGACACATGTTGTGCCAACCTTAATTTCCCAACGGAAGCCCGCCGAGGTGTACACAGAGACCCGACAACCGCTTTAGGGCGTTTGTTGCCCCGGTGTGTGCCCGCGCTGACTGTGCAGGCCACCGGGTTTTTTTGTGCGTGGTCTGGCCGTATTGCGGCGGAAAGCGGAGATTACAACATGCCAAACAAAAAGAAGGAACTGGTAATTTCCGAGCTTAAAGAGATTGTTGACCAGTCAAAAGGCGCAATCATCACGGAATATCGGGGACTTACAGTGGCAGAGATTACGACACTTCGCCGTAAACTTCGCCCAAGTAATGCAGAATACCATGTTGTTAAGAACACCCTGTTCAAGCTCGCAGCTGGTGACAAGTCGTCGTCGGTAGACGACCTTCTCTCCGGTCCCACGGCAATCGTCTTTATGAAAGACGATCTTGTTGCGCCCGCAAAGGTAGTTTTAGACTTCCTCAGGGAAGTGAAAAAGCCTGAAATTAAGCTTAAGGGTGGTTGGATTGAGGGCAAACGTTACAACTCGGAACAGATTACGGCTCTATCGAAACTTCCTGCCAAGGAAGTGCTGGTGGCTCAGCTAATTGGTTCCTTGAACGCTCCGGCTTCCAACCTTGTAGGCACACTTAACAACATTATTGGGGATTTTGTGCGTACCGTGCAGGCAATTGCAGATCAGAAGGCAGAAGCTGCTGGTTAGCCTTTGCAGTCACGTGAGATTAACGCGAATTTTCAAGTTTAGATCAAATCGGGCGACTTGAACCGCCCAGGAGAATTATCATGGCAATTACCAAGGACGAGATCGTCGAAGCAATTAAGTCAATGAGCGTGCTGGAGCTCTCTGAGCTTTCCAAGGAACTTCAGGAAGTGTTTGGCGTTTCTGCTGCAGCACCCGTAATGGGTGTCGCGGTTGCTGCGCCCGGTGCAGGCGAAGCCGCTCCCGTTGAAGAGGCTCCTACAAGCTTTGATGTAGTCCTAACCGATGTTGGCGACAAGAAGATCAACGTGATTAAGGTTGTACGCGAAGTTACCGCACTTGGTCTTAAGGAAGCCAAGGACCTCGTTGAGGCTGCTCCTGCAAAGGTGAAACAGGGCGTGAACATGGACGATGCGAAGGCACTACAGGCCAAGTTTGAGGCCGAAGGCGCCAAGATCGAGATCAAACCCGCCAGCTAGTTGGCTTGTGTTTGGGATGTAAAAGGGACACTTCCACCTAGGCTGTGTCCCTTTTTTCGTTTGCGGCAGGAGATTTAGATGTCTGATATTGACGATCCTACAAACGATGAGGTTCTAATTGGCTTGGCGGAACAACCCGAACTGGACGCAATTCTAAGGGTCATGTGTGCCGCTTTCAGGATGGAGTATAGTGCCGCCCAGCCAATTTACTTCAACGATCCTCACCTCAATGCAAACGACAAGATGGTTGTGCGCTGCGCGCAAAAGATCGCTTCTTGTGTAACCCTGGTTGCTGGCCATACTTCCGTAGATCAAGCAACGCTTACGATATGTGGATTAGCTGGGGTTGCCACTGCACCGGCGTATCAGCGTCGCGGCTTCGCAACGCTGCTTATTGAGAGTGCGATTAGTGAAGCTGCAAAGCGCGGCGCCCACTTAGCGTTGCTAACGGCAACGCAACCAGAGTACTATGAGCGACGGGGGTGGGCAGTCGTCGGAAGAAACTACCTGCTTCAGATCGACCGTAACACGATACCCAAGTTCAACAGCAGATTGAAGGTTAGGCGTGCCCGCTTAGATGACGCTGATAGGATCAATACTCTTTTTGACGGGTATGCTGGGTACAGCTTAAAGTGTTCGCGTTCAGTACTTCAATGGCAAGGCCTTCTCGCTCGACTGCGTCAATCTGTAGTCGTGACGGATGCTTCAGGGGAGATTCTTGCCTATATGTTATTGCAAACCAGGCTTGGCCGGGTTAATATTGGGCGTCCAGCCTCACCACCGGTTGTGCATGTCCTCGAAGCACTCGCCACAACTGTTTGTGCCAAGCAGGCGTTGCTGGGCTGGCTAGCTGGGCGCGAGGGGCCAGATCGAATTGACTTCGAGCTTCCTATGCCCATGCTCCGGGATTTAGGTCTACTAGACATAGACGAGATTAACCTGCGTGTGACGGGTGGTTGTATGGGATACATTACCAACTTTCCAGCTGCCATAGCCGCTCTGTCGCAAAACTGGGGCCAACCTTGCAGTAATACAGTCACATTTCGATGCAGGTACAGCGGTGGTGCCGAGAGCGTCGTTAGTGTACGATCTGATCGGGGTAAGGTACTGATCATTCCTCAGGCCGCCATTCCGGACCACCAGCCAGTGGTAGATGGAGCTGCCCGGATTTGGGCACAACTCATAACGGGGTACATAAGTGCGCCTGATGCTGTTGCCCTAGGCGAACTTACAGTAAACGACAACAAAACTGAGGACGAATTAATCGCGATCTTTCCGTCGCGATCGCCGATGTTGGCACCACCGGACCTCTTCTGAAAACTTACTGCATTTTATCCAGGCGCATTTACATTCCTATTAACTAGTTGTAGCCGTCCTGAAGTGGTGGGTGGGGTAAACTGCTTTGTACAGCTAAACTGTCGGCTTATTCGTAGTAATAGACTAGATTGGTGCTACCACGGGAGTAATCAACAATGTTGGAGGGGATGGCTGGGAAGTGTGACGATCATGAAGGCCAGCTTGAACCTGCGCTCATGAAGGTGGTAAAAGCTCTTATTTTTGATCACCAGCCCCTGCCTGAACTCGATGCACTACCTCTAGCACAACTTCGTCTCCTGTGGACAGTCTATTACTTGGACGATGCCACGATGAAGACATTTAGCGATCGACTTTATGTTTCTCAGTCCACTGTGACACAACTAGCCGAGCGCCTCGTGAAGCGCGGCCTCATAGAACGAAATCACGATCTGCATGACAGGCGCGTTGTAAGGCTAACGGTGAGCAATAGCGCTAGAGAGTTATTGGATGCTGCGGCCGAACGTCAGCATCAAATCATATCGAGGGTTTGGGACCGCCTTGACGATAGGCAGCAGAGTTCGGTGCTGGAAGCTCTTGATACGCTGTTAAAGGCCGTGCAAGAGGTGAAGCGTGAAGACCATAGTCCGCAGAGTGACTCCGGTTTACTCTGTGCCGAGGGCTCGGTATCGCAAATAGAGAATTCTCAGCCAGTGGTCGACCTGTTATCTCGACGAATTCGTGGCTCTGGAAAGAACTAATTTCACTGCCTCCTTAGTGAGGCCACGGAGAGGGTAAGGGTGTAATGACGAAACGACTGTTGACGGGCAGCGTGGGAATGGTGGCCATAAGCCTCGGTTTAGTAGCTGCTCAGGCAGGGGCACAGGGTACCAATAGGACCAATGGTGCACCTTCACCGGCGCAGGTTAGGTATGGGTTTCCGCAAACTCCTACACAGGGCGCGGCAAAAAGCTATGATTTAACTAAGCCTATAACACTTAATGAGGCAGTCGCAATTGCCTTGCTTCGGCAAAATAGCATTGCCATTGCAAAGGCGGGAACCGACGCTAGTCGAGCTCAGGTAGTGCAGGCTCGAGCACCGTACTTTCCGCAGATTACGCCTGGTTATACGTACACCAGTAGCGTTCAGCCAATAAGCGGCGCTGGCGCTGTGGGTGGCACGTTTAGTGGTGAAAACGTAACCGACCAGATTACTCTTCGCCAGACGATTTGGGATGGAGGCAAGCGAGAGGCAAACCTGCAACAGGCACGGAATAGCCTGGATGCGAGTCAATTTAACCTGGGGAACACGCGCCAATCCGTTATTTTGGCGGTGACCCAGGATTATTTCACTCTGTTGCGCGACCAGAAGTTAATCCAGGTACAGCAGGTTAGTGTCGACCAGGCAAAGCAGACGCTAGACTCCATAAACGAGCAGGTGGCTGTGGGAAATGCTGCAAAAACCGCTCCTTACCAGGCGGAATCCGACTACGCAAACGCTCAGGTAGCGCTCATTCAGGCACAGAACGTCGCAGAGGTTGACGACGCGACATTGAAGAATGCAATGGGCGTTTCTACCTCGCAGCCATTGATCCTTGCACCACCCAACCTTGCGCCGGTAATCCCTACTCCAGATCCCCGTGGACTTGAAAGTTATGTACAGCAGGCATTTCAGAACCGCCTAGACCTTAAACAGCAGCAGTCGCTGATCAATGCGCAAACAGACGCGCTTAGAGTAGCTCGCTTACAGGCCGGCATTGGTATTAGCGCCTCGGTTGATGAAGGTTATCAGTTTCAGCCGACCTCCGGAGAACAGCGCGCATTTGTGGTCTCCTTCACCTATCCGTTGTTTGATGGAGGCTCTTCCAAAGCGGCAGTGCGAGCGGCGGAAGCCCAGCTTGCTATTCAGGAGCGCACGCTAGACCAGCTGGAACAGAATGCACGCCTTGCAGTGGAACAGGACTACCTCACACGAGAGCTTTCCCGGCAGCAGGTGGATGCTGCGAACAAGGCGGCATTAGCAGGCGAACAGAACTGGAAGGCCGCAGAAGGGGAGTTAAAGTTTGGGGTGATCAATATCCTTGACTCCATTAATGCCAGACTACAGTTGGTTACTGCTCAGGTTAATCAGGTAAATGCGCTTTATAATTTTTACATCGCCAATGCTCGCCTGTTGAGAGATATTGGTAGTAATGATCCTGAATTTGCATCAACGATGCCTGTGCTTAAGGGCGCCGCGGCAACCACCCTTGTCGCGTCTGTAAAGAAGGCTAAATAGGTGTGCCGTGCTGCGCAGCGGGCGGTATTCCCGCTGCCCTCGGCAGTTGACAATAGAATGCCGATTTGTTGACGAGGCACCGGAGGTGCTCGACGGCGATTACCTTCCTATTGCGATGTAACACTGTTTTTGCAGTGGGTAACATCGGTGGTCGAACGCAATTACGCCACCTCGGAACATCGATTAGGACGGGGCCCGGTCGCAGTGGATTTGCCGTCCCTTCAACTGCCATCTGTGCCAGTGGGAGTCCTGCGGCACAACGGCTTAATGTTTCTCTGGATATCATTCACTGAAACTCTATTACCATGGTGGATGTAATTTGTTTGTGTTACGGTCATGGTGGGCATCGAATTGCTGCGGCGGTCGTCGCACTGCATCGATGCCGGTTCGGCTGCAGATAACGCCTGGTACTTGGCAATACTATGGTTTCAGGCCTGCATTTGCTGGTAAACGTAACATTATTTCGACATGTTGTGAGGAGTGATTTATGCCGGACGCTATGATTCAGGTAAATGACGTTTACAAGATTTACAAAATGGGTAAGATGGAAGTAAAAGCTCTTCGCGGTGTCTCGGTGGAGATACAGGCAGGTGAATTTGTAGCAATTATGGGCCCTTCGGGATCCGGTAAATCCACTTTCATGAACCTTATTGGGTGTCTAGATAAGCCATCCAAAGGGTCTTACAAGCTAGATGGTATAGAGGCTGCTTCGTTAAATGATAATCAACTAGCTGACATACGAAATCGCAAGATAGGATTTGTGTTTCAAACATTCAACCTTCTTGCGCGTACCAGTGCCCTTCGAAATGTTGAACTTCCTATGCTTTATAGCAACACAAAGAATCGCGAGCAAGTTGCAAAACGCGCTCTCGAAATGGTAGGGCTTGCTGAGCGGATGGGGCATAAACCAAATGAACTGAGTGGCGGCCAGCAACAGCGCGTTGCGATTGCACGCGCATTAGTGAACGACCCACCTGTAATCTTTGGTGATGAGCCGACTGGTAACCTGGATTCGCGAACGAGCGAAGAGATTATGGACATTTTTCAGAAACTGCACGCTTCGGGCAAGACAGTAGTGCTGGTTACCCATGAGGAGGATATTGCTGAGCACGCAGAACGAATCATTCGGTTTAAAGATGGCAAAGTGGTATCTGATGAGAAGGTTACGAAGCGCAGAATAGCTGCAGAGGAACTTGCTGCAATGGCCATACCCGCAGACGACGCGGAGTAGGGGAGTAGCGGGAGCGAACAGGTATTTCCGCCCCCGCTTCAACCTAACGCGTCAGTATTGCACCGTTACCGGTTTACCTGTTTCAAGGCTCTCATTCGCGGCTAAGGCGAGTAGCGTGCTCTTAACACCGTCAGCATGTGTGCACTTAATAGAGGATCTATCACCAGATTTCACTGCGTTGATGAATGCTCTGTCCTCAGTTGGGAAAATGTCATCAATATCACCGGCAATGTCCTCATGACCCTTTTCACCGCTTCGATGAATCTGAACATGATGTGCCCAGTCACTAAATTTGTGCGTATGGTGGCTGCCCCAAACATTTAGGAAGACACCCCCGCCCTGTGGCGCGGCACAGCATGACATAATGTTTCCCACCGCGCCGTTTGCGAAGCGCATGGAAACCACCATGGCATCATCCAGGTTGTAACCCTTTATGAGGTTTGGCAGCTTCTGGTTAAAGCCGTTGGCCGCGTAAGCGAACACTTCTACAACATCGCCAGCAAGGTATCGAGCAAGGTCTACAGTGTGTATTACCTGCTCTACAAACTGACCGCCGCTCTTCTCTTTGAATGGCCACCATAAACCAATCGGCTGCGTTGAGAAGTAGTCGCCTTCCTTCACAAGTGGTGGACCGCCAATCCAAGCACCGTCCAGTAAAATTGCAGGATCCGCAGCAAGTAACTCTTTAGAGCGGTTAACGGACTTGCGATACCTGTTCATGAAACCAGCGGCAGTGATAAGACCTGACTCTTGCACCTCTGCAGAGAGTGCACGAAGATCCGCGGGATCGATACCCAGTGGTTTCTCCACGAGGAAGGGAACACCAGCTTTTACACAGGCTCGCTCTGGTGCACCGTGCGCATAGGTTGGAATCAAAATATAGGCTGCGTCAAGCTGAGTGGAATTCAGCATTTTCGCCGCGTCATCAAATACCTGGCCGCCATATTTGGCAGCGTGCTTTTCGGCGCGCTCTACTACCACATCACAAAACGCCGCGAGTTCTACATCATCGGATGTTGAAAGATGGGGCAGATGTGCATTGGAGATTCCACCACATCCTATAAGCCCTACGCGAATTTTTTCCTTGGGTGTTGCTGTCATCGGGGCGATCTATGCCTCCCGTAAAAATTTGGATAGTCTACGTACCCTTGTAATTGGCAGCCAATCATATTGTGCGTGCCGTCTATACTGTTTCAATGTGTCTGCGCATAGTTCCTTCTCCTGTTTATGAACAGACTTTAATAAAGTCGATGGTACCCAAAGCTTCATCGTTGTTACGCGGCAACAAGCCCAGCCTCATCAGCTCTTTGTGTACCACGGCAGGTTCCCCTTTGCGAAGGACAAGGACAGTGGGTGCGATCCTGATCGGCTCGTATTGCAAGATTGCACTCGATGCAGCAAGCCTGTCGAGCGATTCTTTGGAGTCTGCTGATATGTAGACGGCCGCACTCCCGACACTATATTCGGTTTGTTGAGCCGTCATTTCATCAAGAAGAAACTCGATCGGTTGTGGAACGCCCGCGATACCGCAGCTTTGCAAGATAGTGCGCATGGCATCAATTTCAATTCCTACGGAGATAGCCTGTCGAAGAGAGTTTCGAGTAAGTCGCACTGTTGTAGTGCCTGGTAGACGCTCACAAAAGAGAAGCAGCGAGAATAGCCTGCCTGTTGCGAGGCTGGGCGGAACGATTATCTCACCGTTCGCCTGCAAAATGCAGGGTTCATCGTTCCACTGCTCCTTACTGTCCTCATCTGGCTTCACAGTTGCCAATACATCCTTACCATAATGGTCAACAGTATAAGCAACATCCGTTGTAGTACCTTGTTCGCCTGCTAACGGTGATTGCAATATCAGGCGCTTTACCAGCCCTAGCCAGTACATCGTTTCCGTGATTAGCCGGTGAGTATACAGCTTCCGGGCCGTCTCGGCGGTGTAGCCGTGCCGCTCCGCGAATAAATCGGCAGCTGCGGGAACGCGCCATTCGAAATAAGTTGCTACTACATCAGGAGTCGTATTGTGCAGGCGAACATGGTTAAGGATCTCCCAACTCGCCGCGTTACGAATTGCCCATGCCCATTGATGTGTATAGTTTTCTGGCAGCTTCTCGCCGTAACATTCTGCATATTCAACCATGGCCTTGCTCTCCATCCAGGCATAGATGAGTTCAAGTTGCTGTCGCCGTCTTGAGAGTGCGAGCCAATGGTGACCATTGATAGTAAGTTCATATAATCCGGTGGAATCATCCACGTCCAAAAGTTCAAGCTCTACCACGAGTGTTTGTAGGAAGTCGAGATAACGGTCTATTTGCAGTGCCGCACGTTTTGCGGACTTCTTTATTGCCTGCCGATTCATCTCCATTTTCTGCGTAGTTGTTACTCTTGTTACAATGATTGCTGCAAGCAAAGCTGCCATATCGTTAACGAGCGTGGTGTGTCGCTCCTCCCTTACAACTTTGCCGTCAACAATCTCAATTATGCGCTGGTCAAGCGCCAACTTGTTCTGGAATATCGGGATATACAACGCTGCTGCAGCCTCGCCGGGAAGACCGAACATCTCAAGCTGGTTGTGGTTACAGATGGGTATGATGAGGCCATGTTGCGCCAGCAATCGGGCTGCAGGTTTTAGCCGATCTAGAAAAACTGGTGCGATAGTAGTGGGTAATTGTTCGTTTTGGAATAACGTATGAGCCTCAACCAGCCCACCGTTCAACAGCAGATGCTCAACAAGCTGCAGTACTGATGAAGCGTCTTCCGCCAGTAGTTCTAAGCCGGCGATACTGCGAAGAATACGCGTATGCGTCGGCTGGGGTAGCGCTCTCCCACTGTCGTCTATAAAGGGTATTTGATCAGTACTGTGCGCGGCCAGGTCCTCGAGGCAAGGAGGAAGATGGCAATATTTGCGAATATCCGTGCATACAGCGAGCCGAACCAAATATCCACCAACGACGGGTACCAAGAGTGCGGCCAATACCAGGGCTGATAGTACGTGGTCTGTTGTGGCGCGGTTCAGAGTGCGCATAACCACTTCCACAGTCGAGTCGTCCACCAGGCCACCGCCCAGGTTAACCGTAGCGCATAAGCAGGCAAGTGTTGTCTGCGAAGTAAGGTCCAAAGTCGCTATGACAGAACTCGTATTACCCGGTCGTGCCATAATAGTAGCCAGTCTTGCAGATCGAAACTCGTAGGTTAATTCGCCCTCAGCGAGTTGTCCAGTGTACAACCGGTACAGTAGCTGAAAGTCATCCTGTGAGAGCAGGGCGATGTAATCACGAATACACTGTTGTTGTTGGGCTTGATTAAGCACGACTACCGGCTCCAATCTGATTGGGAACGCGCACTACTTTGAGCGACGTAATTTATGCAGGCGCATAGTATTCATTGTGCAGCGTTTGAAAGGTGGCATTTACATGTTCTCTCTGTTCGGCCCTTCGAAGCCTCGCGCTACGGTTCGGCTCGGCTTGGGTCAGAGACAACTTAGCAGAATCTCGCTATTCTTCGTTTTAATCGTTGGTGCAGCTGTAGTGTATGGCGGTTACCAGGTGTTTTTGGGTTTCAAGGCTGAACGAGACATCGTTATCGCTAAAGGTAACGAAGCCGCAATTTACAAAGCATTTCGGGAATATGCTCTCGATTGGGAGGGAAAGTTACCTCCGGTAGATCACTGGTCTGACTGTGTAGCAGCTGAACTACCTTCTGCTTCGGATCTACCTGGTGGCAAAATGGCGTACCTTCACGGTCCAGGTAGCGGCCGCGAAATAGGGTACGTGTACAATTCGCTCGCAGCGGGGTATGACTTCAACCCAACTTCAAGCTTTATTCCTGGTACTAAAGCCGTTAAACAGATATGCCCGCCCGATGCGCTCGTGCTCATTATAGAAAAGCCTGGTGCACATATGAATACGTGCGTAGCCATCCCGCCGCAAAACACTGAAGCGGGACGACAGGCACTCTTCAAGCTCCTCTCATTTCCCCACGGTAACGGGAAGTATGAGGACCGAAAAACGGTTATCTTGTATGCTAACGGCCATATTGAAGTAGATACCCCTCGCGATTTTCAGGACTAGCAAAGTTCACGACTGCAGCGGATCAGTGTCCCGTAGGATTTTTGCAGTGTCCTCAGCGTGAGTATCGTTAATAAAGACTCCTGCCCCTGCCTCGCTGCCTGCTAAGTATTTCAGCTTATCGGGGGTGCGGTAGGGCGGGTAAAATTCCACATGGAACCTGTATTCATCGTAATCGGCTCCCGTAGTGGGGGCCTGATGCATCAACATGATATACGGTAGCGATTTATTCCACAGAGCAATGTACTTCTGGCCTATCACCCGCAACGCTTCGGCAAGGTCATTGAGCTCGGAAATTCCCATCTGGCTTAAGGACGCATGAGGTTTCGTCGCAATGATATGCACCTCATAGGGGTATCTGGCATAAAACGGCACCACACACACAAACGATGCGTTTCGCCATACAATTCGGTGTCCGTCACGGGTTTCACGCTCAATTATATCGTCGTACAGGTTTCGACCGGTACGGGCAGTATAACCTCGAGCGGCAGCGACTTCCTTTGCTGGGATGGGCGGTACAAATGGATATGCGTAGATTTGACCATGGGGATGCGGTAAAGTGACGCCGATCTCTTTGCCCTTGTTTTCAAAAATGTACACATAGTCCACATATGGACGGCTGCCCAATGCCTTAAAGCGATCCGCCCAGACTCTTACAAGTTCGCGAAGTTTGCTCGGATCCATCAGTGCGAGCTCAGCTTCTGCTGCCGATGTGTAGCACACAACCTCACAAACACCGCTTGCCGGCCGTACTGGATAGAGCATTGATCCTTCAACAGACGGCTCGGGCGGCTCTGGTCGGAAGGAGGGAAATTTGTTTTCGAAGACAACAATTTCATAAGCAGATGCGGGAATTTCAGTTGGAAACCCACCCGGCTTGGTAGGTGCTAGAGGATCATAGTCTGGTGGGGGGAAAAAGGTTCTATCCTGACGATGCGTTGCAGTTACAACCCATTCGTCCAGCGTCGGGTTCCATCTCAACTCAGACATTGGTTGTTTCCTCGCATCGTTCTACAATCTCTACTTCCGCATCAATTGCTTCAAAGACTTTGGCCTCCTCCTCGGATGCAGTTGCCGGAAAGTGGTAATAATACAGCGCGCGACCATCGTCCTTCGTAGTGGTTTTTTTTACAACGTCCAAGTTGCCCTCCTGGTATGTGCAGTGTTCGGCAAATAGTTTACCTGTACTTTTCTCTGTCACGTCGAAACGTTGAAGCGATTCATCGCCATTTCGAATCCTTCGGCTACTGCTGTTTCAATCGCACTGCTGGCACGGCCTATACACTCGTCAATAAGTGCCCGCTCCTCCGCAGGAAACCTTGAAAGAACGTGAGAGATCATTCTACTACCATCGACGCTGCCAATTCCGATGCGGATCCGGGGTATGTCCTGCGTGCCCATGCGCAGAATAACATTAGCAAGCCCATTTTGCCCGCCGGCACTACCGCCCAATCGCAGGCGAAGTTTCCCCACTGGCAAATTCAGGTCATCCAGCACGACGATGATGTTGGCCGGGTCAATTTTGTAGTAGCGCGAAATAGTGGCTACTGCGTTACCACTTAGATTCATGAAGGTCATTGGTCTCGCAAGAATTACGCGGTGCTGTCCCAAAGTGCCTTCGCCAATGACTGCCTGGTGGGTTCGTTTTGTAACCGCAATGTGATGTTTTCGTGCTAAATCTTCGATAACATCAAAGCCTACGTTGTGCCTTGTGCCCGCGTACTCTTTCCCAGGGTTGCCCAGTCCAACTACTAGGTGCATCAAGCCTCCTGCCGCTCACGCGTCGAATTTAGCAATTGAGTTCGAACAATGGAACGCAGGGTATCCAACGGCTGAAGGGTACCGTCGACTGTGTCAAGATACATCCAGAATTGCCATCCGTTGCACGTGTGTTTCCCCGCGACCGCTGCCGCCACGGTGTGAATGGATCCCCGAAAGTCATTGCTTACGATTGTGCCGTCCTGTTGTACGACGGCGCGCGACTTGAGGTCTGCCGTTGTAAGTATGTCACCTGGTTTCAATAGTCCAAGTTCTACCAAGGTGCCAAATGGAATTCGCGGTTTAGGAGCATCTAGATCTGTTAGGTTACAATCCTGCGACTGTGTTCCCGTTTCAGTAGCGGCAAGTCGTTGCTGCGCTACAGCAATATAGCCAGGTTCACGCTCGATCCCAATGTATCTGCGCTTAAGTTGTTTTGCCGCGGCACCGGTTGTGCCTGTCCCAAAAAACGGATCGAGTACGGTCATACCAGGGCGTGTAGATGCAGAAATCACCCGCTTCAGGAGGGCAAGAGGTTTCTGGGTTGAATGTGATTTCAGGCCGTCGGTCAGCAGTCGCTCGCTTCCACCGCAAAGGGGTATATACCAATCCGATCGCATCTGCACATCGTCATTTGCGGCTTTCATGGTGCGGTAATTGAACGTGTAACCTCTTTCGTCTCTTGACTTCTTGGCCCAAATAAGAGTGTCATGGGCATTGCAAAATCGCGTACCATTCATGTTAGGAGTAGGATTACTCTTTATCCACACAATATCGTTGAGTATCCAGTACCCCAGATCCTGCATGATAGATCCAATCCGAAAAATACAGTGATAGGAACCTATTACCCAGATTGTACCGGTATCCTTAAGTACGTGCCTGCATGCCGTAAGCCAATCTCTAGTGAATTCATCATATTCATGCAGACTGGCAAATGCATCCCAATCATCGTCTACTGCGTCTACCAACGATGAGTCCGGCCGTCGTAGTCGCTTTGCCAATTGGAGGTTGTAAGGAGGATCCGCAAATATCATGTCGGCACAATGTTCCGGCAGACGATACAATTCCTCTCGGCAATCTCCATGGATAATCGAGTCCAGGGGAATACCAGATTTGCTCACATCGGATTTCATTGTTAAAGATTACCCGCTTACTAGGCAATTGGCTGTAAAGTACGTCGCATAACGAGTGTGCTACAATGCAAGATGATGGAGCGTTTAGTTTTATTACGATCAGGAGATAAACTTTGGCCAACCGAACGGCTGTAATTGAGACCAGCAAGGGAGTTATTGAGGTCGATCTGTTCGTCGACAAGGCGCCGGTGACCGCAGGTAACTTTGTGGAACTTGCAGAAAGGAAGTTTTATGACGGGCTAACTTTTCACCGCTATGTGGGTGGATTCGTCATTCAGGGTGGCTGCCCCAGGGGTGACGGAACAGGATCTGCGGACAAGAACATCCCTCTCGAAATTGCACCCGGTTTGAAGCATGACAAGGCAGGAGTGTTGGCAATGGCACGATCCGCTCATCCCGATAGCGCATCCTGCCAGTTCTACATCACGCTTGCGCCTGCGAGCCACCTAGATGGAGCCTATGCGGTTTTTGGTGAGGTCACAAGTGGTTTGGATCACGTACTGGAACTGCGCCAAGGTGACAAAATAGAAAAAATCACGATAGGGTCCGCTGAATAGTGCTATACAGCTGGCTCTGTGACTTTGTACGAACCGGGACGACGGTACTTTCATTGTGCCGTCTGCCCTACAAACAGTGGCGCGGTACATCATCCCGGTTAGATGCTGTTTAGCTATGACGCGAAAATCCGAACGAACTCCTGCAAACGGCAGCAGCCGTAAATCTCATGTGAACACGCCAAGGTCAGCACGGTTAAAGCGCAAAATTGGTGTGAAAACTGTCATCGCTACTGCGTTCCTCATTGCTGAAGCCATTGCCACCACAGGACTACTCACCGGCCTTGTTGTATTCGACCGATTTGCAAAGCAGTTGCCAGATGTTGCAGTGTTAGTGAACAATGTAAGCAAACCAAGAGGGACTACTATTTGGTCGGCGGATGGTGTTCTACTTGGTCGTATTGATAACCAGGATAAAGTACCGGTAACCCTCACCCAGGTTGCCCAAAACCTACAAAACGCCACTGTTGCCATTGAAGACCACAGGTTTTACCACCATTTTGGTATTGATTTAAAGGGAATTGCCCGCGCCGCAATTGCAGATTTTTCGGGCAGGATCTCTAAACGAGAAGGAGCAAGCACCCTTACGCAACAACTGGTGCGTAATGTAGGCGCGTTTGGAGTGGGACGACAGAAGCTCTACTCCCGAAAAGTACGCGAAGCGCTAATTGCAATGCGCATAGAGCAGGTGTATTCGAAGCACGAGATTCTCTCGCTGTATCTCAATAACGTTTACTATGGTGCTGGTGCTTATGGTGTGGAGGCCGCGGCAGAAACGTACTTCGGTAAACACGCGTCGCAGCTAGATCTCTCTCAATCGGCTCTTATAGCTGGTCTACCGCAGCTTCCATCGGCGTACTGCCCATTCGATCATCCCAACCGGGCACTTAGACGGCGCGACGAAGTGCTCGCAGCAATGAAGCGATATGGTTATATAGATGGGCAGCAGGAGCGGTCTGCCATTGATGAAACGATGCACTTTTCGGCGCCTAAAAACACAGCTTACGATTTCAAAGCGCCTTACTTCGTTTGGTACGTACTAAATGACATTGCGCATCGATATGGCCGCGATTTCCTTAATACCGGCGTAAAGATCATCACCACACTTAACTATGGCATGCAGCAAAATGCAGAACGAGACCTGGAACATGGGTTGGAGTCGGCGTCATATACGGGGTGTAACCAGGGCTGCCTTATTTGTCTTGATAATAGCAATGGTTACATTAGGGCGATGGTCGGCGGGCGCAGCTTTTCAAAGTCTCAGTTTAATATTGCTGTGTTCGGCTTGCGTCAACCCGGCTCTACGTTCAAACTGTTCGACTATGCCAGTGCGTTTGATACTGGGAAGGCGGGCATAGATTCGACCTTTGAGGACAAGCCGATTGTGTATCCAGATGGGCACGGCAAGACGGTTCATGACTTTGAGGGTTACACGTACCGTTATTTAACGTGTCGTGATGCAATTGCCCACTCAGTGAACACAATTGCCGTGGAGGTCGCGGCTCTGGTCGGAATTCGTACGGTCATTAGCTATGCTCAACTAATGGGGATTACTTCGCACCTCGCGCCCTATTTGCCAACGGCAATTGGGGCATCTGCTGTTCACCCCATAGACCTTGCTGAAGCCTACTCGGTTGTTGCAACTGGTGGCGTAAAACACAAGCCGATGGCAATACAGAGCATTGCTGATTCTGACGGCAATATTATCGAGCAGGATCTACCTTCAAGTCAGTCCAATATCCTTAAATCATCAACTATTGCCCAGCTCAATGATGCATTTAGCGCGGTTGTTGACTATGGAACGGGAACGGCCGCAAAAGGTAATCAGTCAAACGGGATCATAGCGGATGCTCATGGCAAAACCGGCACTACTGGCGATTTTCGTGATGCCTGGTTTGCCGGTTACACACCGGAGCTTACGACAGTGATTTGGGCTGGTGACATTCATCACGGTCGGTTCCTCCCGATGGCAAACGGGCAGGGTGGTGTCATTTGTGCCCCCATTTGGCACGACTACATGATAAATGCCATACCTATAGAGCAGAAGTACCTTGCGGTAGTGAAGGCAGAATCACAGTCTCAGCCTGTGTCGGGTGAACCGCTGCCGGAACAGCCCGCACCTTCAAAAACCACGCCTTCCAGCCCTTCGTCGAGTTCCGGTTCGGCGCCGGCAGCGAATGCTGGTTCATCTTCACCAAACTCGCTACAACCAGGGCAAACCCCAGCACCACCAGACGCTGGTTCTGCCGGAGCGGCACCGACAACCACCGACCCAACTGCTATGACCAGCCAGACTGCGGATCAGCAACCGGCTGTTCAACCTACTGCCCCCACAGAACCCGGCTCTGGCACAGGAACGTTGCCCGTGGCATCTCCCCCGACAGTGGCATTGCCGCATGGGCGCACCACCAGGAAGTCCGAGAAGATGGTGACGGTTACCCTGTGTGCTGAGACCCACGAACGCGCTACGATGTGGTGCCCAGTGACAATTACCGTACGAATGCCCGAAAGTGAAGCCCGAAAGCTCAAATATTGCACTAAACATAAGCCACCTCCGGGTGCAGGATAATCGTAATGACGACCACCGTTGCCAACGTTGCCACCAGACCACTAAACCAGCGCACAGCAATCTCGCTTAAGTCAGTGTCCGTGCTCTATCCAGGACATTGCCAGGCGCTTTCCGACATTTCGTTGGAGATAAGTGAGGGGGAGTTCGTCTTTATTGTGGGTGCTAGTGGCGCAGGAAAGTCTACTTTGCTGAAATTGCTCACACATGAGGAGGTTTGCACTTCTGGCACTGTTATTGTGGAGGGTTTTACGGTGTCTGGGATGACACACTCGCAAATTCCTGCCTTGCGGCGCCGGGTGGGTGTGGTGTACCAAAACTTCGGTTTGTTACCAGACAGAACAGTGTATGAAAACGTTGCGTTTGCAATGAGAGTTACCGGCGCCGGTCGGCGGGATGTAGTGCGGCGGATACCTGAAGTTTTGGAACTAGTTGGTTTACAATCTCGACCGGACGCGTTTCCTGGCCAGCTTTCCGGAGGTGAGCAGCAGCGCGTTGCAATTGCACGGGCTCTTGTTAACCGCCCAAAGCTTCTATTAGCCGACGAACCAACCGGCAATCTGGATCCAGAGACGTCTTTAGGTATCGTAGACCTTCTTCACGACATAAATGCAACGGGGGCCACAGTTCTCGTTGCCACTCACGACGTCGCAATTGTAGATAAGAGTGAACGCAGAGTGTTGGAGTTTGCAGATGGTGTTCTTGTACGTGATGAGGCGTGCGGAAGGTACGGCAGAGTCGCGTTGGAAACCTGCGAGGAGCAAGCATGAACATTAACAGTGTAGGGTTCCTGCTTCACGAGGGCTGGTTAAATATTCGCAGGCACCTCTGGATGTCGCTGGCTGCATTAGCCACTGTTGCTGTAACGCTGATGGTCTTGGGAGGAACTACGTGGACCGCTTATCGTATCCACGAGATAGTGGCTCAGGAACCAGAACAGTTCAATGTCATTGACGTATTCATGAAGCCTGCAACGAGCCGACAGGATACGCTCGCTGTGCAAACTGCTCTTAAGGCAAACCCATTAGTGCGAGGAGTGACGCTTACCACCAAGGAACAGGCATGGGCAAAGCTAGGTAGCAGTGACCCAACACTTACTACCGCTCTGCAGGATAATCCCCTCATGGATCGATTACAGGTGCAGGCCCGTTCGAGCAATAAAGTAGCCCAGCTTGCACATTGGCTTAAGACCCAAAAGCAGTTTCCCGAGATAATGCAGGTAAACGATGCAGACTACGAAGTAGGTGTTCTTGTGGGGTTTGCTGCAATCGTTCGCAACATTGGTTTGGCGGTAGCATTGGCGCTTGCCGCGGCCACGTTGCTCATTGTATACAACACGATTCGCCTTACGGTATATTCCCGCCGTCGGGAAATACAGATAATGAAGCTGGTTGGTGCCACACCCTGGTTCATTCGGTGTCCGTTGATCTTCGAAGGTCTGTTTCATGGCATCTGTGGCTCCGTCATCGCGTCCATTGCTCTCCTAATCGCTGCTGCTCAGGTTTCACGGTTTACCGAAACACTCCACTCCCCGCTGATTGCACACGCCGCTTCTGCGATTGGGCCTGTGCAAGTGTTTACCTTTTTAGGCATTACAGGGGCTCTGGTAGGACTGGCAGGCAGCATCCTAGCTATTCATCGGTTTGTACGCCTATGATGAAAAAGCTGACTTACATCAGTGCTATTTCATGCATAGTATTGTTGATTTTCTCCATGCCGATTTTGGCGTCTTCCAGACATTCACGTAAGCGGCGTTACAGGCATGCCGCTCCGCACCATTCGAAGCGAAGACCTGCGCACAAGGTGATTTCGCTTTCTGAAGCCCATGCTGCCATATTACGCAAGCGAAAGCTCGCGGCTAAGCTAAGTCACTTGCATCACAATCTCGTGGTGATACGGAGCCGAATACACGAGGCAGACCGGCAGGCTAATCATCTACATCGTTCGATTTCTCAAAAACGCGTGCGCGTGGAAGCTGCGCGCTCGGCCCTGATTTCGGTCAGTAACACCATGCAGGCGCTTCAAACGCGTCATTACAACACGCTTCTTGACTGGGTAAACACGCGTACCAAGTTGCGCAAAAGGCGCAACCTACTGGCTGATCGAGTGCGGGCAGCCTATATGCGGGGTGAGACCACGTATGCCCAGGTATTGCTTCAAGCACGGTCCATCCAAGATTTGCTCGCTCGCAAGCTGTACATTCACCAGATTGTTGCCAGCGATATCAACCTCATTGGTTCCATTCAACGTGATATGGAGCACCTGCAGCAAACCAAAGCACGAATAGAGCGGCAAGAAGAGAAGCAGCGCCTTCTTGCTGTGCAATTCGAGCACCACAAACAGGCATACCTTCAATCGCTGGCGCAGGATAACAGCGCTCTTCAGGATACCTATGCTAAACGGCAACAGGAGCAGGATCAGCTGGATGTTATGGCGAGCGAAGCCGAGGCGATGACCAGTACGGTTCGCTTGCTGTCTTACGAGCTAGACGAGCGGCGCCGGGCGGAGGAAGAGGCCTGGGAAGCCGCGCACCCGCATCATACCCGCGAGGAGAGGCGCAAGGCCGAAGCTCATTTTCGGGAGGCGCCTATTTGGCGCGGGAGATTTATTCG
Organism: bacterium; assembly: GCA_021777995.1. Taxonomy (GTDB): domain Bacteria; phylum Armatimonadota; class Chthonomonadetes; order Chthonomonadales; family Chthonomonadaceae; genus JAJZFK01. The sequence continues at coordinate 19,390 of JAJYCW010000001.1, read as the reverse complement.
GCCCCTTAACGGACCAATTACCTCGCCATTTGGGATGCGCTTTCACCCCATTTTACATAGATGGCTCATGCACACCGGTGTAGACATTGGGGCGCCGATGGGAACGCCAATCCATGCCGCAGGGACAGGGACCGTCATACTTGCCCATTATGTGCGGGGATATGGGAATACTGTAATAATTGACCACGGTGGTGGACTTACTACACTTTATGCACACTGTTCGCGTATACTGGTGCGTGTTGGCGAGCGTGTACAACAGGGCCATGTAATCGCACTCGTTGGTATGACGGGTATGGCCACTGGTCCACACTGCCACTTTGAGGTGCGTAAAAACGGAGTGCCGGTAAAACCATTTTAGATCACAAGGAATATTTATTGAATAGTGTAAGTCATCATGCAGAGCAGCAGCAACTGAATCGTCTTGAAATACGAACGCATTCAGGGCGATCTGCCTTTGTTACGGCAGGAAAGCCAGTTCCTGGTCTCATTGCAATCGTGCTTCCTACATCCGGTGAGCACGAGATTCGAGCGGCTGCTAACGCTGGTGTGCGGATTTTTCTACTTCGCGAATATGATGTTCCCTTCACAGAGAACCTTGAAGCCCTGGTTGATTTTCTAAAGAGGGCTGTTTCGCCTCTACGCAAGATTGCACCAGACGCTCAGGTTATTCTGGAATGGAATTGTGAGCCATCTACTGACTGGTTAGCATCAAATGGCAACGAGGCTGCAGTTTGTCCGGGTTCTCGCGATGCGCTGGTATCCTGGGCTTCAGTTCGTTGGCTTAGGGCAGCAGAGGCTGTGATATCGCGCTTAGTTACCACCAACAGCGATCACAGCCTTGCGGGTATCGTGATCTCTACCGGAACAGGAGGTTGGGGCCTCTCCTGTGATCCTAGGCTGCGTGATACTAGTCGTTCAATGACCGACCGACTTAAGCTTCTAGCACGTGACCGTTACCGCAGAAACGTTAGCCTGCTGCGGAATGCTTGGAATGAACCAACATTGGACTTCCATACCCTCCGTTGCCCACGGCTTGTGGAACGTAAGTCTGAGGCAAATCTGGTTTTTGCACGTGCAGGCGTTACTGACAATGCCCTGGCCGACTACTGGGACGCAGTGAACTCGGCTATCAATGATGCGCTCTTAAGCCTTGCGAGTGCGGTAAAAGCGGCGAGCCCTCGCACATTAGTCGGTGCAAATTGCGCGGCACTATACGCGGGTGCACCTACTCCCGGAGGCATTGCCGAGCCACTTATGGACAGCAACGCTATCGACTTCTTTGTAGGGCCAACCGAAGGCTGCAATGCCGTAGTTAGGTTGTTAACCGGTAGCCTGACCCTGCGCAACAAGATGATGGTGCAGCAGGAGCTTAGCCTAACAGCATCCGCCGCAGCGTTAACATCCGTTCACCAGTCCGGGCTCATCGTACCTTTAGGACCTACTGCCCAGGAATGGACTCGGGCTTTAACACTTATGAAGCTGCCCACAGTTAGGGAGGCTGCGAGGGCCTGTGCCGCAGCAGTGCTACTAGACTCGTCGGCCTTGCGCACCACTACACAGAGCGAGGCAGCACGCCACCTGCACGACGTATCCTGCAGTGAGCTGGTTCGTGAGGCAGCGATGAGCGGTCTTTCGTTCGATGTTTACCACTTTTCTGATATCTACCGTAAGGATTTTCCACTGCACGCATTAACGCTTGCTGCGAATCTATATTATCTGTCGGATTCGGATAGACAAAAACTGGACGCAAGGCTGAAGAACCGTGACCAGACGATAGTGTGGTTTTGGGGAGTTGGGTTACAAGGAGAGAACGGAGCCAGCGCCGATAATGTCGCTCGCCTTACGGGAATGAAGATCAAGCGCGACGAAGGTGAGTGTGGTTTGCAGGTACGCGTGGTGGCTTGCAAAGATAACATTCTTAATAGTCTTAAGGAAGGTGATCGCCTGGGCGCACCACTTTCAGTGAGCCCTACATTCACCGTAATCGATAGGACGGCGCTTAGAGCAGGTATAAACGCCTCTGGTAAGACAGGCATGGCGATTAACCGGAACGCTTCGTGGACGTCCATCGCTGTGATGACCCCGGTAGTTACAGGTGCGCTCATACGCTCGATAGGAGCAGCCAGTGGTCGGATGTCACTCTGGAGCGGTATTCATCACGAGCCGGTGATGCGCTGCGCGGGATCACGTCTAGCGGTATTTAATGGGCAGGTTGCCGGAACCTTGAACACCGGCGGGCGAGATACCTGGGTGACGAGTGACGGTAGGGAGATCGAAGGCGCTCAAACGATTAAACCCGGTACGGTATTTGCCGCACTTCTCAAGGCCCCAAAGGCACAGTGATTAGGTTGGAGCCTTTTCTGCCCTGGTAATCAATATGGACCCGTGTGGCTGTTTAGAAGATCCATGAGCTCTGCACGGGTTGCCCGGTCCTTGCGAAATGCGCCCAATACATGACTGGTGATCATCTCGCTGCTTTTCTTTTCAACCCCTCGCGCCATCATGCAGAGGTGGCGTGCCTTAATAACGACTGCGACGCCTGCGGGGGCAAGTACCTCATCCACGGCTTCTGCAATTTGCGCAGTCATCCGCTCCTGCACCTGCAGCCTGCGCGCAAACATATCCACTATGCGTGCTAGTTTTGAGAGACCGATTATTTTGCCGTCTGGAATGTAGGCAACATTTGCGTGCCCAAAAAATGGAAACATATGGTGTTCGCACATGGAAAAAAACTCTATATCGCGCACCACTACCATGTCATCAGAGCTCTCATGGAAAATGGCATCGTTCACGATGGTAACCAGATCCTGATGATAGCCCTGGGTTACAAATTGCATCGCTTCCGCTACGCGATGGGGAGTCTTCTGTAGTCCCTCGCGGTTAATGTCCTCGCCCAGTTCAAGTAGTACCTGCGAGTAAAGTTCTTCTAATCTGGAAATCATGATATAAGTCCTACACGTTGCTTGGCAACTTTTATGTTCATATCCTTACGTAAGGCTTTCCCAAGGATGCCGGTGCTCTAGTTGATTTGCTGCTTCCCAATAGAATTACCAATGTTACTACGTATGGGACGGCGAGAAATAGGTTGTAGGGTACATGATTCACATTAAATTGTTTCGCGACGGTTAGTAAATGAAGGTGTATTAGCAGTAACCGATAGTAGTGATCTAGCCCAATTGCCTGCCCAAGAAATTGTAGCGCGTCCGAAAGGCCGAATACGAGTGCAGCAATAAGGCAGCCTATCGGGTTCCATCTGCCTGCCGTAACGATAGCAAGTGCTATAAAGCCACGTCCGGCAGACATATTCTCAGCGAAGGCATTATTCTGGCCGATCGATAGAAATGCCCCACCGGCGCCGGCAAGTACACCACCAAATACCGTCACCAGCGTTCGGAGTTTAAGCACGTTTACACCGCTTGCGGCAGCTGCCGAAGGTTTTTCGCCACAGGCTCGAATTTCTAAACCTAGTCGGGTTTTATAGAGGATGTACCATACGACAGCGACTGCTGCAAGTGTAAACGGGGTTAATATTGGTATGGTGTGGAAGACGAATGGCAATTCCATGGTTTTGGCTGCATGCGTTGCGAACAATATGCGGAAAAGGGTACCGGTTACGCCCAACGCAAAGAGATTCAGCACTACGCCAACAACAACCTGATCCGCGGCGCCATAGATAGTAAATGCGCTGAAAATAGCAGCCATAATTCCCCCGGTGATCAGCGCCGCTATCAGTCCTAACCAGGGATTATGAGTGGTATAGGTGACTATGGTAGCCGTGAAGGCACTGCCGAGTAGGATGCCTTCCAGTCCAACGTTGACCACGCCGCTACGCTGGACCAAGACTTCGCCAGCAGCCGCAAAAATGAGTGGTGTAGCTGCACGTGCCGTAGAGCCAGATAGGCTGGAGACCAGTCCTGTTATATCCATGTCGCCTTAGTCTCCCCCCGAAGCCAATTGTGCCCTGCCACGCCATGCTCTTATGGCGACAACAGCCATAACGGATGCTGCAAGCAGAACGTCAGCTACCACCGCGGGTACTCCTGCAGTGCGTTCTGCGCTGTTTGTGCCAGCCGTTAGCGCACCAAAAAAGAGTGCGGACACCAGCGTGCCGCCGGGTGTTAAGCCGCCCATGAGGGCAACGGGAATTGCGCTGTAGCCCCAGCCAGGTGAAAACTGTTGATCAAGACGCGCACTTACGCCTAACAGCTGCACTGAGCCTGCCAGGCCACATAATGCTCCAGAGACAACCATTGCTATTAGGCGCACGCGGTCCACCGAAAAGCCAGCCGTACGTGCCGCGTCCGCATTGCGACCCGTTAATCGCAATGCGAAGCCTGTCCGTGTTCTGTACATCCAAACTGCTGTACACGGAACTGCAATCAGTGCAATGATGACTCCGGTGTGCAGGCGCGCGGTTATACCACCCGTCCAGGCCGCAGGAAGTATATGAGCAAACAGGACAGGATCTGGAAGAAGCGCTGTCTCCGGTCCGCTATGCGATGGTTCTTGAAGGGGACCGAGTACAGCCGCCCCCACGAGGTAGAGGGCTATGTAGTTCAGCATGATTGTACTAATCACCTCCTGAACGTTTCGCGTGGTGCGCAGCCAGCCGGCTATTCCACCCCACAGTGCGCCACCCACCACTGAGGCGACAAGCATTAGGAATGTAATGAGTGGTGCTGGTGTGTTGCCGATGAAGTGCTCTACTGTCATCGCCGAAAGTGCGCCAATAAGCAGCTGCCCTTCGCCACCGATAGAGAACATGCCTGCCTGCCACGCAACCAGAACTCCCAGACCCGTTAAAATGAGCGGTACTGCTTCTACGACCGTTTCAGAAAGCGCATAAAGATGCCCGTACTGCCACCCTCCAAATGCACCGTCGGCTATGGCAGGAAGTGCTGTTTTTGCGCGAATACCAAATAGGGTGAGAGTACCAGCAAGTAGAATGAGGAACGAGAGCGCGGCCGCACACGCCTGAAGTGCGACCTTGATTACCCTGGCCGATAGGGATCGTGGTGTTGTCATTCGACGTGCACTCATCCGCGCGAACCTTCAGGATTTAGCGCCCCGCCAAGAAGCATGCCAATGTCTTCTGCCGATCGTCCGCGAATTTCATATTCTTGAATGGAGCCGCGGGTTATGACTGCTGTTCTGTGAGATAAGGCAGCAATTTCGTCCATGTCGGTTGATAAGACTACAATAGCGGCGCCACGCCTGCTTGCGTCGATTAGCTGTTCATGCACAAATCGCGAAGCGCCAATATCCAGGCCGCGAGTTGGGTTAACGGCAACAATAAACTCTGGTTCTGAATAAAGAGCACGCGCGGCAACAATCTTCTGCTGGTTTCCGCCAGAAAGCGACGACACGGGAGTAGACAACCCTGCACTTCTAATATCAAACTTTGAAGCAAGGTTTGCTGCCACTTCATTAAGCTTTTTGTTAGCGAGGAAAGGGCCGCGCATGAACTCCTTTTTTTGGACTGCCTGGATGAGCAGATTATCCTTTACAGACATTTCGGTCGCCAGTCCATCTTTGCGGCGATCCTGCGGTATAAAGCCCACAGTGGGTGAGCTACCAGGCTTAAACGGCTGGCCATGCCAAGTAATTGTGCCTGCTTTAATTTGCCGCAGACCCACAAGCACTTCCGCCAGTTCATTTTGGCCATTTCCATCTACGCCGCCGATTCCAAATATCTCACCAGCGCCTACGCAAAAACTTACCGCGTCCAACACCTGTTCGCCGCGGTCACCTGCGGCCGAAACAGACCTCAGTTGAAGTGCGGGGGTGTTGCTGTTTTCCTGCGCCTCGATTTCGCTGCCTGGTCGTTGGTAGCCGCCAGTCGAGAACGTTTGACCGACCATCCAAGAGGCCAGCTGCTTCTCATTGGTATCAGCAGCCTTGCAGGCTGCAACTACTTTACCACGGCGCAATACATTAATGTCATCTGCAACGGCAAGAATCTCTGCCAGCTTATGGGCAATTAGCACGACCGTGCAGCCAGATTGTTTGAGTAGTTTGAATACACGGAACAGATCGTCGATTTCCCGAGTGCTGAGTACTGCAGTGGGCTCGTCGAAAATTACGATGCGTGCGCCTGTGGCTAGAGCTTTGACGATCTCTATGCGCTGCTGTATTCCAACCGGCAGCGATCCTGTGGTGCTTGTGGGATCCAAACTCCATCCAAGTCGTTCGGCTGTCTGCATCGCCATGGAGCTGGCTTTTGTTGGTTTGTAAGGCGTGAATTTGCGCCCGGCTGGTGAATCAAGCGCAAGGTTTTCTGCCACCGTAAAGGCGGGTACAAGTGTGAAGTGCTGGTGCACCATTGCTATTGAACTGGATCGTGCATCCGTGGGGCTTCTGAAATCACGCCTCATCCCGAATACCTCGAGGTGACCTCGGGATGGGCGCAAAATGCCAGCAAGGATGTTCATAAGCGTAGATTTACCAGCACCGTTTTCACCCAATATCGCGTGTACAACACCGGCTTCTATGCGAACGTTAACACTATCAAGCGCAACAGTAGATCCAAACAAACGCGTAATGTCGTGCGTGATTATTGCTGGCACAATAAGTTGTTCGCCAAGTTGAGGCGCTGTGGTCATTGCGTCTTCATTGGCACTACAAGCTTTCCAGACTGAATCGCTTGTTGGGCTGCGGTGATTTTTGCCTGCAGCGGGGCAGGTATCCTGGATGCCAGAGCAGGGTTCTCGATGAAACCGATGACTCCCTGAGGCAATCCGTACGGGGTGTTGGATGGTTTAAAGGTGCCAGCCTCCGCCTGCTTGGCGATACTCACAAACACCGGAGAGCAGTTGATGGGTGCGCTGGCAAGAACAACGCCGGGTGCCGCTGAGTTTTGATCGTTGTTGGTGCCAAGGGCATAAACGGGATGCGCTGCCGTACTGCTCTGTTGCACGGCATTGAACACGCCTTGCGATGCACTGTCCAAATCCTGAATGATCACGTCGGCGCCCTGCTGAATAAGCGGCTGTGTTGCCTGTGCCGCTTTCCCGATGTCTTCCCAGTCATTGGTATAAACTGGATGGAGAATCGTGATATTAGGATTAACGGCTTTAGCACCAAGTGCAAACGCACTGAATACACTACGAACTGGAGCGATCTCCTGCGCGCCAACCTCAGCGATCTTACCAGTATGGCTCATACCGGCGGCGAGCATTCCAAGAAGATAAGCACCATCTTCAAGCTTGAAGACGATTGGGGTAACATTTGCCGCAATTTTATCCCCAGAGGATATCACGAATAATGTGTTAGGAAACTGCGGTGCCATGTGCAGCGCGGGTGCCTGATATTCCTCGCCATGACCAATAATGAGGTTGTAGCCCTGCCCTGCATACGCCCGCAGGTTGTCCTGCTGTTGGCTAGGCGACACGGCATCTTCTTTTATCGAGATACTTGAGGCAGGCAGCTTAAGTGCGGACTGCACGTCGTGAATAGCCTTGACTGCGTCCTGATTCCAGCCGTGGTCTGTGGCAGAGCCGCTCAGCACGAGTGCGATTTTGTACGGCTTTCCTGCAACTTGCTGCCCGGGAGCGCCCGAGGCCGCAACGGTAGGTGCATTGCTGCGTCCACAGCCTGCTGTAGCGGCGATAATTGCAGGGAGTAATAGGCGTCGAAAACGTGTACCTCGAGTGGCTGTCATGAAAATTGTTCCTTTGAACTGTTCGCTGGATAGAGACATTACTGCAAATGGCAGCTGCGCTATGTTGTGGGGTCAGGTGACGTCGTTGAACCTGCCTGTTTATTTATTATATCCCTAACAATCGAATCTGGTGGCTCATTATACGGCCAAGCAAAAGCATGACGAAAAGCAGCGGCCTGACAACGCTTGAGCTGGTCGAAATCTATAACGTCGAGTGTCAGCAGGTTTTCAAATTCGAAAGGCAGTCGCACGTTGTGTAACCCGGGATTATCTGTACAGATGGCGATATCAACCCCCGCATTATCACAATTATGAAATACGCGTCTCAGTGCCGTCAGGTCGGGAAGGGTACCTGTCTTTAAATAGGACGTGGGGCATACCTCCAGACATTGACGTCGCCTGGCAATTTCAACCAACAGATCAGGTCGCTCTAGCGCAACCTGTATGCCATGGCCAATGCGGTTAAGGTAGGGTAGGAATTCAGGGTAGAAGCCGTTGGTAGTTTCAAACAGGTGGCAGGTCGTTTTCAGCCCACGCTCGCGGGCAGATTTAAACAATTCTAGCAGTTCCGGCAGTCTCTCCTTATAAAGTAGGTCCGGCCCCGCCAAATCGATACCGCAAACCAGATGAGGCACGGTAGTAGCCAATTCCACTATAGCCCGGTTGATCCGCGTAGGCAGTCTGCTGTGCATGCACAGAATTTGCTTAAGTACTACCGGATAGTCTGGAACATTTGCCGCCAACGCAATTGTGTTGACAACCTCTTCCATCTGATCGATACGTCGCGATTCAGTTTCCATAGGGTCTGTACGGTAATAGGGTGTGTAGCGCAATTCCAGGTACAGAATTCCCTCAAACACATAGGCTCCCCGTACTAGTTTCGATATGAAGTAAGGAAGATTATGCAGCGATTGAACCTGCTCAACCATGGTATGCAGTTCGAGGAACTCTACTAGTGAGGCCCGCGGCCGGGTGATAAATTCCTCAAACTCTTCATAGTGAGGAAACTGCGTTGCAAGCGGGTGATGCTGACGCTGCAAGAATCGCCAGAAAATGCGGGGTGCCACTGCCCCACCAAGGTGCCGATGTAATTCTGCGTGAAGGGGCATCTCAGTGTATCCTCCATTCTGATTCTAAGCGCTCATAGACCGTGAAGGTGCGTTCACACATTGTGGCTGCCATACCTGTTCGCAGGAGATGCTTCCTGGCGGCTAAAATGATTTGTTCTCTATCTTCGCTACTGTTATGTAGATTCAGAATTTCCGCAGCGAGTGCATCTGTGGAGTTCATGTCCACTAAGCGACCTGCTTTACCGTCTTCCAAGGTTTCACCAAGGCCCCCTGTTTTGAATGCGACTACGGGGCATCCGGCATCCATTGCTTCGAGTGCGACGAGCGACTGGCCCTCGCTGCGCGAGGGGATGACCATCATCTCCACACAGTGCATAAGCGACCGTAACTCTGTTGTGTGACCCAACAGGAAAACAGACTCTTGTAGGCTGAGGGTGTTTATTAGGGTTCGAAGATTACCGAGCTCCGGGCCGTCACCTGCAACCGCAATCACGACGTCAGGAGCACTCTGAAGGAGTTGCCTTGCAGATTGGATTAGTAGGTCAAATCCCTTTTCGTGCGATAATCGTCCCGCCGCAAGAATCACTGGCCGGGTCTGGGGCAGTCCATATCGTTTAAGAATTACGCTACAAGGTTCACAGGGCGGGGGTTCGTGGGCTATTCCATTTGAAATAACCTCTATGGTTTCCGGGCGTAGGCCCGCCAGCGTTAGCGACTGTTTCACCGCCGAGGTCACGGCGATCGCGAGATTGGACGAACGGAGTATAGGTGAAATGAAGTGGCGATGCCAGCTACTTTGGCCCATTACGTTGTGGGCGGTAAATAGCGATGGACAACCAGCCCAACGCGCGGCAAGGCATCCGGTAAGTGCGGCACTTACTCCATGGCTGTGAACAAGCATTGGACTATGCTTCAGAAACCTGCGAATGCGAAGTAGGTTTCGCACTGAGGCCATTGCCCGGGAACTAGCTGCTGATTCCAGTTGGATAAAGGTCACGCCGGTTGGTGTGATACCCTGCCAGGTCTTCGCGTCACCGAAGAGAATGAACTGAACGCCCGCCTTTTCAAGCCCGGTAATGATTTGAAGCACATGGTTCCTCATTCCTCCGGCCATAGGGCGGGTCACTAGCGCAACTCTCATGCGAATGTTGTGGTAGCTATCGTGGCACCTCGGCACCGTTAATGACGGAGTCTAGTACCGATGATGCTGTGTGTCCATCGAGTTCGGATTCTGCCTTTAGAATTAGCCTGTGTTGTAGTACCGGTGGCACCAGTTCTATCACATCATCTGGCGTGACGAACATTCTACCGCTCATGGCAGCAAGCGATCGCGAAGCATTGAGTAGCGTTATTGCCGCACGCGGACTTGCGCCCAATACGATGTGCCTGTTCTCCCTGGTTGCGCGGCATAGGGCGACAATGTACTTCCTCACGTCTGGCGATACCGTAACTTCATCGGTCTCTACCCGATAACGATGGAGTTCGTTCACATTGGTAACCACCTCAAGGTTCGCCGTATCTAGATTTTGCGACCTAAATCCCGATTGAACTCGATCGAGTATTTTTAACTCCTCTTCAGCGCTTGGGTACGATATTGCAATGCGCATCATGAACCGATCGAGTTGTGCTTCTGGAAGCGGGTAGGTTCCTTCATACTCAACAGGGTTTTGAGTTGCGCAGACCATAAACGGTTCGGGTAAGGGATGCCGTGTGCCATCAATGGTGACAGCACGTTCCTCCATGGCTTCTAGTAATGCAGACTGCGTTTTGGGAGGTGTTCGGTTGATTTCATCCGCAAGCACCAATCCAGCAAAGATAGGCCCGTATTTTACATTAAACTGCCCGGATGCAGGATCGAAAACATTGACACCGAGAATATCCGAGGGCATGAGATCTGGTGTGAACTGAATCCGCGAAAAAGTGCTGCCAAAGATCCTCGAGAGGGTTCGAATAGTCAACGTTTTGGCAGTACCCGGAACACCCTCCAGTAGAACGTGACCACCTGCTAGTAACGCGGTTGTTAGCAGACGTACGAGCTGTTCTTGGCCCACAACTACCTTCCCCAACTCCTGCGCTATTTGTCTATATAGGGAAGCGCACATCGGTTCGGAATGCACCGGGCCATCTTCGTGAAGTGATGCGTCGTGGACTTCTTGCGAAGAACCGAGCGATACGGGAGTCGTTTCCTGTAAGGTGTCCAGCTTGTCGAATTCAGTCAACAGTAATCGTCCTTCGCATGCGTTCTAACTGCATTAGCAGCTTGTTGAGATCCCGTGGCGGCGTGGCCGCGGCGGTAGTTAATTGAACAAACAGTGTACCTAATTCGTCGGCGATAGGACTATTCGACCTATGCAATGCAGCCGCAATTTCAGGTAGATCCGCCTCAGGTGGAAGATTAAACCGCGCGATAACGGCCTGTTTTAGGTCAGATGTGAGTACCTCCAACGCTACGCTGTCGGCTCTGGCTCGCTTCATTAATGATGCTACGCCGCGCACAAGATTATGTGTATTTTGTTCGGTCGTGGGTACTAGTCTATATTTTGGCCCTAAAACGCAGTTCGAATTCACAGCCAGCAGCGCAAGAATGGCCACGCACAGTTCTAATGAAATTCGCAAATTAGCTGGCGACGCGTCCCACAAAATGACTGGTAACCCTTCGCCTCGGGCATTCTCTACCGGAGCAAATCCCACACCGTGATGGTACTCATCAAAAGTGATAGTGCCCTGGCCCTTGCTATTTGATCGTGCCACAAGGTTGTAGGCTAGTATTGCGTTATCGCCAAGTGCAATGTTTTTATTGGAGACAAACTGGGAATCGGCTAGAGCGATGATTTGACCTTTGCCAACCGCAGCCACAGCTGCCAGGCATCCGTAGCCATCTGTAATGAGGGGAACGAAGGACTGTGAGTTTAGTGTGAGCCTATTCACTGTGTGCCAAACCAGCGAGTGCACATCCGTAAGCAATGGTGAACCATGGTTTGTCACAGGGATCGTGTAGGCTTGTTGTTCTGCTTGCACTGCGATATCGTTTAGTGGTGACGGAAGTACTGAGCGCTTTGACACGTCTACGCTAGGGCAATAGATCAGTACGCCGCCGGTTTGCAGCCATTGTTGTAGGTGATTAGCCTCTTTTGCGTTAGGAGGGCGGGCGTACGGCGCGGTTACTACCAGCACCTTTGTACTGCTTGTGAGGGATGTCCACGGCTTTTCAGATCGCTTAACATCGAAATAGAGACCATAATATCGGTACAGGGCACGCGTACCAAAGGCCCGCGAGTTAAGGGAACTAGGATTATCAGCCGAGACTGTTTTTGAACTGTATAGGGCAAGCGCATATGCACCAACGGCATAGATAGCGATAAATAGGACCAATCGCCTTAAATACAGTTTGTTGCTCATTGGATTACCAGCTCCAACTGGCAACATGAGTGGATCAGTTGGGTTACTGTAGTTCGATCACTGTAGTAGTCGTCGGCTGTTACCAATCGCCTGCCATACCATGCGGCTTCATACCGTTTTGTCACGAGGCGGAATTGTCTAATGTCATCGGTGTTCAGCTTATTCTCAACTTCGCGAATGTAGGCGCCATTGGTTTTCCCGCGTTGCAGTTCAATGATCTGTGAAAGATGCAAGCGCATTAGCAGCGCGATGAACATTGCTCGGTAGGCTTCACGAAAGCGGCCCTCGTTAGCAAGCTTTTCAGCTTTTACGAACCAGGTATCCGGGTCAATGACCAACGGGGTATCGTTATCTTCAAATAGTATTTCGAGTGCGGGCGCGGTCTCTCCCAATCTACTACCCATCCACATCATGACGAGTTTGTATATAAAAAAGCCCCCAGTTAAAACCAGCGCAGTAATCATGAGGGCCACGATAATGTTGCTCGTTAATCCGCCCTGCATTCCTGTGTGAGTTGTGTGCCGAAATAGGTTGCGTAAGAACTTGAATGCCGCTTTAAGGTAATGCCATATTTTCCTCAACACGTTGGCGGCAGCCTGGCCCGCCTTAGCCATGGCATTTCCTGCAAGTACTCCGTTTTCGCTAGAGTGGTTGAATACCGGCTCGGAGATGACACTGTGTATAGCCTGGTGCAACTGTGCAGGGGTGGGACCGTGAGTTTGTGAAGGTGATGCACTACTGGCGAGTGCGCCGGTTGAAATAAGCACGCATGCCATCGGCATCGCTTTTTTCATTGTGAGTTGCTCGTGCGAGACCCTGGGTTCTCGCCCAACACTCTTAAATCGAGAGCTTCACGGCGTATGCGATAGTCGTAGTAGAGCAGGGTAGTTACTATTGCAACGTAGGGCATTAGTGCGATCACCATAAGGTTGACGACAATGTTTTGCAGCGCGGCCGCGACCACCGCAGAAATATGGACGGCAAGTGGGTTAATGACTAACTTTGTTAACAGGCTGTGTCCCGTTTGGAGAACTACTAATGCGGTGAGTACTACGATGATTGGCAGGCTTGCAAACGCTGCGACTGCATTGCGAAGCCGCAATTGGCGAATAAGGATGCAATTCCGATCCCACAACCTCCAAGGGGATTTACCTTCAATCAGTACAATTTGAATTGCAAAGAAGCAGTGCTGGGCTAATGGAATACATGTAAGGATGTATCCTAACACAACGGCTATAATGGTACCGATTTCGGCAGCAGCAGGTATTGGTAAAACCGCAATTGTTGAGCCTACGATAATCGCAATTAGATACCCCACAACAAAGCTGCAGCTTGCTGCAACCCCCAGGATAGATGCACATACCAGCAATCTGCCAGATGCCTTCGTGCATTGAATGAGAGCAGCTTTGGGTGCAACAGGTTTCAACTCTAACCCACCAGCAACAATGAGCGAACAGGCTCCGGTTCCCACGAATATAAGGAACAGGCCGAGTAGCCCGGGCCACAGAGTCCTGCCCGAGCCCAGCACAATGTACGCGACTGTTGCAACGATATTATAGAATTGAGCTGCCTTCGACAGAGTGACTCCCGAAAACTGCTCTGCAAGCGCTGGCTTGAACCAGATTTCGAATATAAACTTCTGAATTAGTTCAATCGGGAACACGGCCAAAACCATAGTGTAGAGGTACGTGGCAAAGTTGTTACGGTAGTGTTCAAGGGCCGAATCGAAAAGGTCTGTAGCAGAGCGCGGTGCAAGCACAACGTCTAAGTTCGCACCGGGTGTGTCAGGGAGTTGGCGACGTGTCATGGGTGGGTGCGCTTCCTGAGGACGGCTGGTGCGAGGTCTGCCTGGAGTTCGGCAGCGCACTAGAAGTTGCTGGTTTGCTTTTTGCAGGATGTTTATCGGCAGGTAAAGGCAAGGGAGGCGTCTGGGCTATTTCCACGTGCACGTGAACCGATGTTATTTGCTGGCCGTGAAGGTCGGCAACGCTCACCCCCTTGGGAACTTCCAGTGGTACTGTTGCGGTGTAACTGCCTGTAGCCGCTTGCAGCGAGATGGGTGCCGTGGATATGACGTCGCTGGACAGTGTCACGCCGGGTTTAACCGTTACCTTAACCTGAAGAGGGCTTACAGTAACGGATGTGAGTCGGTAGGGTGGAACGGGCAAATTGATTATGTCTGCTGACACGGTAGCGATGTGCATTGGCGATATCGGCAGTGCAAGTGTATTGATGTGCACCTGAGGCGGTACCAGTGTAATACCATCGACAATATCGCCGTCGTCGTCCATGGCAATAACATTGCACGAGGTGTTTATATCGCCTGCTTGCGTGGGAAGGCCAGTAACCACCACATGTGCAACGCGGTGAACCAGTTGTGAATGTCCCGAGACGGTAACCTGAGCAGGATCGATGGCGGGATCGCGGTAGACGATCGACGACTGCGCATTAAAATGCGGAAGCTGCACAGGCACAAGTCTGTGAGCGAGGCTGTAGAACGTGACCCGTTCGGAAGTGGGGCCGTCAATTCGTACCTGGCTCATTGCATCGGCGCGAAGAGAAGGCACGTCGTACCGGAGGCGAACATTGCGCGAATCGCCATTGTTTGGGATATTGCCGTTAACGTACGCAATTGCTACAACATCGCCATCCTTAAGGTTGTCAACGAGCAGGTGTGGCCCGGTCACCTGTACCTTAATGTTAGAGCTAGCTGGAATTGCGTCGATATTAACGAGCTCTGGCCGCAGGATTAGTTTCGCCTGCAGGATGGCACTAACCTGCGGATTTCGCTGGGTCTGCACGTAGAAGTAGAGAACGATAGCAGCCGCCAGCGAAATCAGCTTCAAGAAAAGATTTTGCCTCACAGCCCTAAAGATCACGAGTTACTTTCTCCACGCGCTGCTACGGTTCGTCGCGCCAGTCTCAGGGGATTTTCTACCGGCTGGAGATGTGATGTAAGGCGTTCACGTAGAGTTTCGCGAGTTAGGCCGCGAATGAACTTACCGCCGATGGCAATGGAGATCGTGCCTGTCTCCTCGGAAACGACCACAACCAGGGCGTCGCCATTTTCCGACATACCGAGCGCTGCCTTATGCCGGGTGTGTACGGCCGCATCGATTCGGGGACGGTCGGTCAGTGGTAACAGGCAGCCTGCCGCGGCCGCACGGGTCTGGCGTATAACGACGGCGCCGTCATGAAGCGGAGTCGATTTGTAAAAGATCGTTTCCAGAAGTTCCACGGAAACCTTTGCGTCAAGAGGTGTGCCTGTTGAAATCACCTCATCAAGCCCCGTTTGCCGCTCAAAGACAATGAGAGCGCCCGTGCGCTGGCTAGAGAGTAAGGCAGCAGTAGTCGCTACGGCATCAATCATGTCGTGCACTTCTTCAGAACGAAGTAGATTGAAGCCTCTACTCCAGAACCGAGGTCCGAACTCCTCTAGTGCGTGCCTTAATTCCGGGTATAGCAGTATCACAATAGCCACCGGACCCAGTGGCACGATCTGTTCGATAAGCCAATTTAATGTGTCAAGGTGCAACACAGAGCTAAGGTACAGTGCGACCAGCAGCGTGCCCAAACCACCGAGAATTTGGAGGGCGCGGGTTCCACGAGCAAGCAGCAAAAGCCGGTAAAAGAGGTACGCCACCACCAATACGTCCAGCACACCTGCCCATAAATGAGCAGATTTAAGCGTATGGATGACGTTGATCAAACCCATTACCTATCTGCTCTCCTTATGAGATACCTCTAAAATAACGTTAGTATTTTCAGTATATCACATTAACGTTAAGCAGCTAGAGAAGGTTTCGGGCTTATATATATTGGTGGCTCAAAGCGCCATGCAATCGTGCGACATTCTCGCGATGTTACCTATCAAAATCCACCAGTATCGCGACTTTTGGTTCTAGTAATTCCCTCTGTCGGGCAAAATCAAGGTATTATGATTCTTGCCCTCATAACGGGAGCGGGTTTTATTTACCCGCTCTTAAGGTGAGTAATTTTGCAAACATGTTAAGCGAGACGCGCCCTTCATGAGTGATGACAGATCAAACATCGAACGCTATGACTTCCAGACCATTGAACAACGACAGCAGCAGCGCTGGCGCGATGCCAGCCTATTCAAGGCCCACAACTCGTCGGATAGGCCAAAGTTCTACGGTCTTGTAATGTTTCCGTACCCCTCTGGGGCTGGGCTAAGCGTGGGGCATTGTCGAAATTACATACCTCTTGATGTAATGTGCCGAAAGCGTGCGATGCAAGGATATAATGTGCTACAGCCTATGGGGTGGGATGCTTTCGGCCAGCCGGCAGAGAACGAAGCCATTAAACGAGGCCGCAACCCTTCAGATATGGTGCCGGAATACGCCGCGAACTACCGGCGGCAACTTAACCTAACAGGCATTGCTTACGACTGGTCACGCGAGATTAATTCGAGTGAGCCCGAATACTATCGTTGGACACAGTGGATCTTCCTCCAGCTCTATAATCGTGGCTTGGCGTATCGATCGAACGCACCGGTCAACTGGTGTCCAGTCGACAAGACCGTTTTGGCGAACGAAGAAGTCGTGAACGGCAGGTGCTGGCGCTGTGATACGCCGGTTGAAAAGCGCGCTATTCCGCAGTGGTTCTTCAAGATTACCGAATATGCTGAGCAACTCCTCGAGGGGCTAGCCGAGGTGCATTGGCCAGAGGGTGTTAAACAACTGCAGGCTAACTGGATTGGGCGTAGCGAGGGCGCAGAAGTCGAGTTCAAGATTGTGGGCAGTTCTGATAGCACTCTAAAGGTGTTCACGACCAGGCCAGATACGTTATGGGGGGCAACATTCATGGTGCTTGCTCCTGAACACCCGCTTGTAGATGCAATTACATCGAAAGAGCAACTGGCAGAGGTTTCTGTGTATCGAGAGCGGGCCTCTCGTATGAACGAGATAGACCGTCAGAATGCGGAACGAACCAAAACGGGCGTGAATACCGGTGCCTTCGCCATCAACCCCGTAAACGGTGCGCAACTACCCATTTTCATTGCCGATTACGTTTTGATGGGTTATGGCACCGGCGCTATCATGGCAGTACCAGCTCACGACCAGCGGGACTTCGAATTCGCCCGTAAGTTTGGCGTGCCAATCGTACTGGTCTACAAAACAGATGAGGTTCAGGACGAGGCGCAGATGACCGTAGCGATGCCGACCGGCGGCACGATGCAGGTGGGAGCACCTTTCGACGGCGCTTCGAATACCAAGTCCACCGTAAGCCTGGTAATCAAATGGCTGGAAGAGCAGGGGTTCGGACGAGGCGTTGTAAACTATCGCTTGCGAGATTGGCTTATTTCTCGGCAGCGCTACTGGGGGGCGCCAATACCGATCATTCACTGTGTGGATTGCGGCATAGTACCCGTACCAGAGAAGGACCTGCCTGTACTGCTACCTCCCGTTAAGAGTTATGAGCCCACGGGTACAGGTGAGTCGCCTCTTGCAGCCATTTCAGAGTTTGTACATACAGCCTGTCCGCAGTGCGGTAAAACTGCGAGGCGTGAAACAGACACTATGGGTGGATCCGCATGCTCTAGCTGGTATTTCCTTCGGTTCGCAGACCCCCACAACGATATAGCTGCCTTCGACAGGGCAGCCGCTGACTACTGGATGCCAGTTGACCTCTACTGCGGTGGTGCGGAACATGCGGTGGGTCACCTGTTGTACAGTCGTTTCTGGACGCGTGCACTGAATGATTGCGGTTACGTAAGCGCTAAAGAGCCGTTTCGGCTCTACAGGAATCAGGGCAGCGTACTCGCCTACACTGCCGGCCGCCGTGTGCAGTCGGATGAGGCACAAGGTGAGGGAGATGGCGACGACGAGGGCACATTACTCGACTGGAAAGTGATTAAACCGGAAGAGCGCGATAACATACCCCAGGAAGAATGGGTATGGCGCTGGGTGAGGATGAGCAAGAGCAAGGGGAATGTGGTAACCCCAGATGAGATGGCAGAGAAGTACGGTGCAGATAGTCTGCGCCTATTCCTTCTGTTTGTAGCACCTTACGAAGAGAATGTACAGTGGTCGGACAGCGGAATCGAGGCGGCCAACCGGTATCTGAATCGCCTGTGGAGACTCTTGGTAGATCTCGAGCCACACTACCTCGACACCTGGAAGTCAGAGCCCCTTGAGGGAATTGACGATACTGTAAAAATTCTGCGACGACGACTTCACCAAACGATCAACAAGGTGAGTGAGGATATCGAGAATTTCCGGTTTAACACCGCAGTCGCGCAGTTAATGGCGTTTACCAACGAGCTTTCAGCTTTTAGAAACCAACTGGGCAACAGGTCCGCCAATCATGGGCAGCGTATCGTACTATCGGAAGCGATGGAAACAATGTGCCTTTTGCTCAGCCCCTTCGTACCTCACTTTGCGGATGAATGGTGGAACCGTCTTGGGAATGAAGGCTTCACCTACCGCGCAGAATGGCCCGCTCACGACGCGGCAGCCGCTGCAGAAGAGGAAGTCACCATTGTAGTGCAAATCAATGGCAAGGTGAAAGACAGGCTAACGATACCCGTTGGGACCGATTCGAAGGAGATGGAGAGGCTCGCTCTGTTGTGCGAAAAGATTGAGCCAGAACTTGTAACCGCAGAGGTTAAGCGGATTATTTCAGTGCCAGGCAAACTTGTGAACATCGTAATAGCCTAGGAGGTTTGCTGATATGTTGATAGATACCAATGAGACACTACTGCTCATAGGCGACTCCATCACCGACGCTGGTCGAGCCAGACCGGTCGGGTCGGGTTCCGATGGTGGCTTAGGTAGTGGTTATGCTGCATACGTTAACTCTGTTCTAAGTGTTGTATATCCGCAAAGGCACATTCGTGTATTGAACACAGGGATAAGCGGGAACACCGTCCGTGATCTCGAGAATCGCTGGTCTACGGATGTATTTGACCTTAACCCAGACTGGCTCTCAATCATGATAGGGACTAACGACGTGTGGCGGCAATTTGATGCGTTAGATCGACCAGAAATTCATGTTCTGCCCGCGGAATTTGAGGAGAGGCTTGACAGACTGGTGCACCAGACGCTTCCAAAAGTGAAGGGGCTGGTCTTAATGACGCCGTTCCTGATAGAGCCAGATGTAACCGATCCAATGCGCGCGATGATGGACCGCTACGGCCAAATTGTGAAGAGTATTGCGCAGCGGCAAAATGCTCTCTTTGTTGATACGCAGGCGGCGTACAACGCGGTGCTTCAACACAGCAAACCGGAGGGGCTCTCGG
>JAJYCW010000051.1 GCA_021777995.1 bacterium | reverse complement strand
CCCCATCAACGAAATCAATTACGTGTGCGCCGGCATCAACCACATGGCGTTCTACACGAAGTTCGAACGCAACGGGGTTGACCTATACCCGCTTATTCGGCAGGTCGTTGCGGATGGACGCGTACCGGACTGGAACCGCGTACGATATGAGATGCTCACGCGCCTCGGCTATTTCGTAACGGAGTCGTCAGAGCATTTTGCAGAGTATTGTCCCTATTTTATTAAATCTGGGCATCCCGAGTTAATTGAGAAGTATAATGTCCCTCTTGACGAATACATTCGCCGCTGCGAAAACCAACTAGCCGGCTGGCACAAAATGAAACAAGAATTTGAGGGTGACGCCCCCATCCAGGTTCACAGAAGCCATGAGTATGGCTCACTTATCATTCACTCACTGGAAACTGGGCAACCGCGCGTTGTCTATGGTAACGTTCCAAATCACGGTCTTATCGATAACCTACCCCAGGGTTGTTGTGTAGAAGTACCCGTACTAGTTGACAAATCTGGACTGCAGCCCACCCACATCGGGAAATTACCACCACAGTTGGCCGCACTCATGCAGACCAACATAAACGTGCAGGCGCTTACTGTGGAGGCTGCGCTTACCGGGAAGAAGGAACATGTCTACCATGCGGCTATGATGGACCCCCATACAGCTGCAGAACTGACGCTTGATGATATATATGCCATGGTCGATGAGCTGCTAACCGCTCATGGCAACTACATCCCAGCCTTACATTAGTGGCACAGTGACATCGCGATGGGTGGTTGATGTGCCCATCGTGAGCACCTTGTGCTCCTTGCAGAATGACAGGAAACCAGAGCAGTCCCAGCAGATTGACAGGAATAATTCTCACTGCGAAGCGACTCTTGCGACACCGAGGACAGGACCCGACTAAGCTGGCTTATGCCGCCGTTCACGGCACAAGCCAGCTTAACAACAACGATCGACCGACTCACTGTCCGTCTGACCTGAACAAACCATATCACTCTCAGTAAAACAACGTGGAGGCCAAAGGCATGCAGAAGAACAGTAAACTCTCGCCTAAAGGTTTCTTGGTACAAGCCATCTTGGTAGTGACTATCGCGGTGGTCTTTGCATTTGCATTAAGGCTGCGAATGCAAAGTCTCCAGAGTGAACAGCGAGCGTATACCACGCCCGTTGCGACAGTCATTGAAATACCATTGGGCCGTCCCAACAGCCAGCTGGTGGCTCCCCTTGTGCGTGCAGCTACTGTCCTGCGGCATCACCTTCGCCGGTGGACATACAAAAACCGAGGCATAATGTGCGTTGTGCTATCGCCCAGGCCATATAGTGTTGGGATAAACCAGCAGCTACTGAAGGCGTTGCCCAAACACTGCCCCTTTCCGTTACGAGTTGGTAAGATGACTTTTCATTGGAACACTCACTTGCTCAGGCGCGCCTATCCTGGTGAAACAACTATGACGTTCTTTGACGAGCCAGTGCTTGTCTCGAACCCTTGCAATGGCTACACTGTGAGCATCTGCCTCTCTGGAGTCACATTTTTGAATTCACTCAACTACTCGACAACAAACTATGAGCCGCCAGTATTTCAGCGATACTCCTTCCTTAAGGCGTAATCTCGGTTGATACATTCGCAAAGAAACAGGTGGCGCGGTGATCACCAGTTGCCAGGCTATCGGTGCTTTTGGCAATAGTGCCCATTTACACGGAGCATTGATGCAATTGAATGCACGCGGTCGCATCGCATTCCTCGGGAATTTTGGTTAGCATCGTCGTTGGTCCAAATCAGTTGGTTAAGTGGGACGTGTTAGTAAGCCGGTTCATCCTATCCTGCAGCAGAAAGGCCTGGAGACAGGAGGATTAAGCGTGAAAAGACCTCAATTCAACACAAAAACAGTGGGCCTGTACTGCGGACTTGCCCTATTGTTTATTGCCGTTGTAGGTGCATCGTGGTGGCTGAAGCCGGCACAGAAGCCGCAAAGTGAAATGGGACTGCCACTTTTTCGGTATCGCTTTGTTTCTGGAAGCCCTGGTGATCCACCGATCCAGCAGCTCGTTATAGCTGCCGGCACCATGCGTACCCGGTTGCGCCTTCTAGCCCAACACAGAAGGGGAGCGATAATCAAGCTGCTAAACGCACGATCGCACCAGCGAAACCTGCTCGCCCAGTTGCACAGCAGTCTACGGTCAAAACCGCCTATCCGCCTATTTGCAGACGGTCTTGCGTTTCTCTGGCTGCCATGGTCGGTTTCTGCAACAAGATTCGGCGGTGGTACAGGGGCCCTGATGTCCCCTCACCAGTCGTCTAAACCGGACGCAAGCTATGTCTATTCCGAAGGGCATGGAAAGGACCTTGCTATTGTCATCTCTTCCAACGCGGGAAATATCCACAGTGTTGTTTTTCTAAGCGGCCGTGCCTATCTTCGTCGTGTGGATAATAGGGTAAAAAATGGCACAGATATGCAGATCTACCATCGCTATCGCTTCTTAACGAATGAACCATCGCAAAAGCGATTTCCCATGACTCGCGAGGCCTCGGTACTATTGGGTCCTACGAGCCCCTTAGAGTTTCCTGGACCCAGGCAGCGGCAGGCTGGCGGCGCTCAAGGGCGTAGTCTGCCATTGCTTGCAGAGCCTCCCCGGTAGGCAGCGTGCGCTCAACAAGCTCGATAGGACACGGCATCCATTCTACATGGCCCATCAACCGGCACATAAGGGGTCGAACCGGGTAGATAGCGCAGCGTTCGGTCTCCATATCGAAAAATCGGCACATTTCAACGGTTACACCGTCACCAAGGGACATCGTTTTATCTTGCTCCAAAACGCTGGACAGTGCCTCTCGATCGGTAGATGAAAGCGCTGAAATAAAGTCGACAGCAGCCTTCCATTCAGAGGTGGAAAAGGGCACGTCACTAGAGCAGCGTAGACTGCATTTCGTGCAGCCACTACAAGGTTGCATGGCAAGGCGCGGTGTTAGCGCCAGGTAGATTGGGCTGCTCAAGCCTCTGTCCAGTCCAGCAGACCCGGACCACACGAGAGCGCGGCGTCAACCATACTCTCAACGTCGGCATTTCGTCCTGCGGTTATGTACGCGTGGTAGGCAGCAGCCCCCAATCGCTCCTCCACTAATTTCGTCGTAGTCTCAACCAGCAGGCGCTCTCGAGGCGTTCGGGCATTCGGGCTGGCTTCCATGCGGCAACTTGCCGCCCCTAAAAGCTGTGCAGCAACAGCGAGCTCCCCATAATTCGCCGCAAGTACAGCAATTATGTAAAACGACCAGGCATAGCTTCCAATGGCACCTACCTGTCGTCGGATCCTTAGCGACTCGCGTGCATGAAGCCAGGCGTCGGTGGCTTTACCCAGGGTTATCTCCGCAGCAGCAAGGTTGTTCAGGCATACAGCAGTTGCCAGAGGATTACTTATCTCGCGCCACTCCCCTAGTGATTGGCGAAGCATCTCGGCTGCATCCTCGTCCTTACGATCATTCCAAAGCGCCTGGGCGAGGTTCATCCGGGTTGCCGGAAGACGCTGATTGGCACTCGTGCTTTTTGCCGTTGTAAGGCGTTCGACGCTGTCGGTCAGCAGGCGTATGGCCTCTTTCGTATTCCCGGCAAACGTCATGATGACCCCAAGGTTTCCCTGCACCATTAGTTCCGCCGAGTGATTATTGAGCTTGCGGTAAATGTCGATCGACCGTAGCATGAGCGCCTCTGCAACCTCATACGTACCACAGGCGACGGCCAGTGAGGCACCCTCCGAGAACACCTCTGCCATCAGCCTGTCGTCCGGCCTATTGTTCTGTTGAGCCACCTCAATCTGCGCATTGACCCAACGGCGCCCCTCCTCTACCATGCCGCGATTCAGCCAGTAAATAGTAAGAGCGGATACCAGGCTAAGGCCGTGCTGCTGATACTCTGGCCGCAACCCCAGCAGGAGCGCCCGACGCAAGTTTGGCAAATCCTCATCGATCTCTGCGAACCATGATGAGGTTTTAGGTCCGTATGCAAGGTTGTAGTTGCCGTCAACCCATTGCGCATACCACTGTAGGTGCCGTCTCTCCGCTTCGGCTGCCATACCGCTCTCTTCCAGGCGAGTCTGCGCAAATACGTGCACCGTTTCAAGCAGATAATACCGTTCGTCACGTGGTTCGTAATTCACCATGGACTTATCTACAAGCATCGAAAGGCCATCAAGCACATCAACACTGTCAATCTCGCCGTCTGTGCAGATGGACTCCACGGCAGTGAGTGTGAACCCGCCCTGAAACACAGCTAGACGGTTCAGTAGAATTTGCTCGCGCCTCTCAAGCAGGCTGTAGCTCCAGTCCACCAGTGTGTAGAGCGTGCGATGATGGGGTGTGGCAGGCTCATTTGGCGACGCCAGCAGTTGAAACCTGCGGTCCATTTCTCTATCGAGTTCGCGAATGGTTAGGTCAGAAAGTCGCGCGGCCGCGAGCTCAATTGCAAGCGGAATGCCGTCGAGCCGCTTGCACAAGGAGACAATCGCTCCATTCACTTCGGCGGAATCGAGTGGGAGGTACTGCTGTAATTGTGCTCGATCTATCAGGAGGCGGCAAGCATCAAATTGCAACACCGCCTCCCTGTCCCAGGTTTCCTTCTCTGGTGGCAGCTGCAAGGTGTTCACCAAAAATATCTGCTCACCTGGTATGCCTAGCGGCTCTCGGCTGGTAGCCAGCACGGACACAGACGGACAGCGCTGCATAAGTCGGTAGAGTAACGAGGCAGCAGCTTCTTTTAGGTGTTCGCAGTTATCTGCTACAATAAGCACTTCAAGAGGTTGAAGCACTCTAATAAGCGCATCCTCGTACGACTCTGCGGCAATGGGGACTACGCCGAACGCCGAGGCGAAGATCTGCGCCAGAAATTCAGGATCATGCAGAGATGCGAGCGAAACCAACCGCACACCGTGGCTGAACCAGTCTGCGTTCTGCATCGCGCTCTGCAAGGCAAGGCGCGTCTTGCCGACACCTCCAAATCCTACCAGGGAAACGAGTTGCTGCTTGCCACTTACTCGCAACCACTCTTGCAGCGCCGCCAGCTCTGCCGCCCGGCCAATAAATGACGAACTCTGTACTGGCAGGCTAAGGGAGGCCGGCAGCACGGTAACCACAGGCGGATACACGTGCCCCAGGGTATCGTGGCTTATCTGCCAGACCTCCTCAGGAGGAGAGAGATCACGCAGCCGCACCGAACCAAGCGCCGTGATACGGTACCCTTGTGGCAGAGTGGCGCGCACCTCCAGGATGTCTAATCCTGCAGCCAGTATCTGGCCGCCATTCGCCGCACGAACAAGCCGCGACAGAAGGTTGATGGTTCTGCCCATGCTCTGCTGGCCGGTGGAAACCTCCGATGCCTTGTAGATGGCCATCCTTAGCAGTATTGGTGCTGTAAATTCTACCGAAAGGCCTTCCCTGCTTCGCATCATACCCTGTGCCATCACAGCCGCTGCCGCGGCATCCGCAGCGGAAGAAAACGCAGCGCATATTCCATCGCCCAGCGTATGGAGTATCGTGCCACTGCAGGCTTGAACTGCCTCCTCTAGGCGTGAGTCGTGCCAGTGCAGAACGCCTTCCATGAGGGCAGGAAACTGCTCCCAGTGGCGGCTGCTGCCCACCATATCCGTATAAAGGTAATATTGACTGTCGTCTGCCATTGGTTAGGAATAGAGCGGTTCCTGCTGAAACTCCTCGCCGTCATGTGTAAAAAGGGTGGGCTTCTCATCGACTACCGTCCGTAGGTGTACGGGTCGTCCCCAGATTTGAGCAATATACTGCAGCGTTCGCGCGCTGTAATCCGCATCCAGCGGCTTGCCGTCGTAGGCATGTGTCAGAAGCAGTTCACCGCGCTTCAGGTAGTCGCCATCCTCCACATCGATAATAGGTATGCCGAAGTTCGTCATCCCATCCAGGACGGTATCGCGAACATGGCGCCAATCCTTATCGGTTACCACCCATACCGGTTCGCCGTCAACTTCCTGCTTGCGGTAAGTGTACATATCCAGTCGATGAACGAGACCCTGTGTAAGGTACTTCCGCAAGAAGGAGACGTCGTTGTCATCGCGACGGACCTCAAATATCTTACGGGTACCCTCGCCGGATGGCCGCGATACCTGTTCATCACGCCAGTTAGTCTCGTCGAACTCCAGATCGGGATCACCGTTCCAGCGCCGTTCTATATCCCTAAACATATTGTAACCTACGTAGTACGGATTAATCGACATAGACGACCCAGGAGAGAGTACCGAAGAGTGAAGTTTACGAAATTCTAAATGCTCTTCTGCAGTGAGGGGCAGATTGGTCATTATGCGTTCATGCCAGAATGACGCCCACCCCTCATTCATGATCTTGGTTCGCATTTGAGGGATGAAATAGATCATCTCCTCGCGGATCATATTAATGACATCACGCTGCCAACGCGCCAGATCCGGTGAAAAGTCGCGCAGAAATCCCAACAGATCGCGTTCTGGCTCGGGAGGATTCTTCCTCTGGCTGGGTGTTACCGGCCCCTCCGGCTGAGCGGTTAGGTACCACAAATCGTCAAACTCGGTGGATGCGTGCGCTGCCGGTTCCGCAGCATCCTCGTCCTCGCGCTTCACCTTCTTCTTGCCAAACGAAGCGGTAAGCCCAGTATCGAAGTGATACTCTATTGATATCACTGCATCTAGAAACGCCTCTACTTTGTCGCGCCCATATTCCTCCTCGTATTTACGAATCCGGTTGGAGTGGAGACGAACCTTCTCGATCATGTGGCGATCGGTCTGATCAAAATAGACATTGTTCTTGAAGAAGTCGTTGTGTCCCAAGACGTGCGCAATAACGAATTTGTGTGAGAGCATGGAGTTGCTGTCCATGAGGAACGCCTGACAGGGGTTGGTATTAAATACAATCTCGTAGATCTTCGCCATACCATACTCGTACATGGTCTTCTGCTGATGGTAATCACGACCAAACGTCCAGTGCGAGAAACGTGCAGGCAGGCCGTAACTCCCCAGTTCATAGATGATGTAGTCTGGCACTACCTCGAAGTTAGTCGGGTAGCAATCCAGGCCGTAATCCACAGCGGCCTGGGTAATAATATCGATCCATCGGCGAAGTTCGGTCTGGTCAGTTATATTCATTTCACCCTCCCACACGCTCAAAACCTGCTGAACGTGACCCTATAAACGCGATTATCGGTGCAGGTAGCTGCCAATTTGTATCAATACCATACGACCGGCATTTATTGTGTGTTTGCCACGGGGAACCGACATTACCATCTTATCGTAAATTGACAATAGGATACTAAAGTGGTATCATGATAGTGTCAATAATTACGGCATCAACTTTAGTTTTAATAGCAAATTTGCGGAGGATTTACACATGGGCAAAGCAGTGGGCATCGACCTGGGCACCACAAACTCAGTCGTGTCTGTGATTGAGGGAGGCGAACCTACCGTTATCGCCAATGCCGAGGGCAGCCGGCTGACACCTTCTGTTGTTGGTTTCAACAAGAGCGGTGAACGACTGGTTGGAGCCAATGCGAAGAGGCAGGCGATTATTCATCCCGATCGCACCATCATCAGTATCAAGCGAAAAGTAGGCACATCCGAAAAGGTTACAATCGATTCCAAGAGTTATTCTCCGGAAGAGATTTCCGCAATGATACTGCAGAAGCTTAAGGCAGATGCCGAAGCCTATCTAGGACAGCCTGTCACCGAGGCGGTCATCACCGTACCAGCGTACTTCAACGATGCACAGCGAACGGCAACAAAAAACGCCGGTGAAATCGCGGGCCTTAAAGTCCTGCGCATCATCAATGAGCCCACCGCAGCCGCACTTGCCTACGGCCTGGACAAGAAACATGAGGAGAAGGTGCTCGTGTTTGACCTGGGCGGTGGCACGTTTGATGTAACGGTGCTGGAAATTGGCAAAACCGAGGATGGCGGTACCGTTCTGGAGGTACTTTCCACTAGCGGTGATACCCACCTGGGCGGCGACGACTGGGATCAGAGAATTGTCGATTACGTAGCTGACGAGTTCAAAAAAGAGACTTCTATAGACCTGCGCAAGGACAGGCAGGCGCTTCAGCGTGTTCGCGAAGCAGCTGAGAAGGCCAAAATTGAGCTTAGCAGCGTAACGCAAACAAACATCAACCTGCCGTTCGTCTCCAGTACTCCCGATGGCCCTGTTCACCTGGATGTAAACCTTACGCGAGCACGGTTCGAGGAGATTACTCGCGACCTGGTTGATAGGTGTGCAAAGCCGTTTGAGGCAGCTCTGCGCGATGCCAAACTATCGGCCGGGCAGGTGGACGAAATTGTATTGGTGGGTGGTTCTACCCGTATGCCCATGATACAGGATCTGGTTCGCAAGCTGGGCGGCGGCAAGGACCCCAACAAAACCGTGAACCCCGACGAAGTCGTGGCGGTTGGGGCAGCGGTGCAGGCGGGTGTGCTCTCTGGCGATGCTGGTTCCGCGGGTACGAACATCCTGCTTCTGGACGTGACGCCACTGTCGCTGGGAATCGAGACACTTGGCGGCGTTATGACAAAGCTCATCGAGCGCAACACTACTATTCCAACGCGCAAGAGCGATGTCTTCAGTACGGCAGAGGATGGGCAGAGCAGTGTACACGTGAAAGTGTTCCAGGGTGAGCGCGAAATTGCGGCGCACAACAAGATGCTGGGCGACTTCCAGCTGACGGGTTTACCGCCAGCACCGCGCGGGGTTCCGCAGATTGAGGTCACGTTCGACATAGACGCCAATGGCATCGTGAGTGTTTCTGCAAAAGACAAGGGCACGGGCCGCGAGCAGAAGATCACGATCACGGGTTCGAGTAACCTCAACAAGGACGAGGTAGAGCGGATGGTGCGGGAAGCCGCGGCGCACGCAGAAGAGGATAAGAAGCAGCGTGAGGTTGCCGAGGCGAGGAACCGCGCCGAGTCGATGATCTACCAGACCGAGAAGACCATCAAGGATCTTCAGGACAAGGTGCCTTCCGACCTTAAGCTGGACGTGGAAAACCACATTACCAATCTGCGGGCGGCTCTTAACAACTCGGCACCAGTCGAGGAGTTGACTCCGCTCATTGAGGCACTGGAACAGAGTACCTATAAGCTGTCTGAGATCCTGTACCAGCAGACAGCCGCCGAAGGCGCAGGTAGTGCGGATGGTGCTGAACCGCCTCACGACGAGCACACTGCGGCTCCCGATGACACGGTGTTGGACACCGAGTTTAAGTAAACGCGTTAAGCGTCATTCGCAGGAGAAGTGCCTGTGAAAGGACTTCTCCTGCTCTTTATTTGTGTGCGGGGAGAATACTGCAGTGAGTGGAATGGACTATTACAAAATCCTGGGAGTGGACCGCAAGGCGTCGGACGAGGAGATAAAAAAGGCCTACCGACGCAAGGCGCGCGAGTGCCATCCCGATCTTAATCCTCACAACAAAACTGCAGAAGATCAGTTTAAACGCATTCAGGAAGCCTATGACGTACTGTCGGACCCTGATAAGCGCAGCAAATTTGACCGATACGGTGAGTTCTGGCAGCAGGCCGGCATGGGCGCACCACCCCCAAGGGGTGCCACTAATACCCGCCAGGCTCAGGCCCCTGGCTTTATAGACCTGGACAACCTGGGCAACCTGGGGATGGACGACATCTTCAGCATGTTCACGGGCGGCCGCTCAACCCGCGCCCAAGGTCACAGTCCTTTTGGCGGAGGCTCTGCCGCCCCTGCCGAAGACGTTGCGTTCAGCGTGGATATCACTCTGGAAGAGGCGTTTAGGGGCGTTCACAAAACGTTGAACCTCACTGTGGAGGACGTATGCCCCACATGTAAAGGTACCGGAACCAAAAAGACTGGAGGGCGTGCGGGGTCGCAGGACCGCTGTACCCATTGCAAAGGCACCGGTCGCCTGGAGACTCCGCGAACCATCCAGCTTAATGCACCTGCAGGCGCATGGGATGGTATGAGGAGCAGGCACCAGGGAGCGGGGCCAATGGATGCAAACCATAAGCGGGCAGATCTCTACATCGTTCTGCAGGTACTGCCTCATCCCAAGTTTGAGCGCAATCCTGAAAATCAGGATTTGCCGTTTGAACTGAACGTACCATACACCGTGGCGGCACTGGGCGGGGAAGTGACAATCGAGCTGCTAGATGGGCAAAAACGGCAGATGGTGGTACCGCCAGGAATTCAGACCGGACAAAAGCTGCGCATGGCCGGCCAGGGAATGCCCGCATTGCGGGAGAGGCCAAAAGGTGACATGTATGCGCAGGTGCGTGTAGTAGTACCCAAGGAGCTGCAGCCACGGGAGATCCAGCTGCTGCGTGAGATCGCCGCATTGAGGGGTGATGCCGTTAAACAGTGACGTACGCTCGCTCATGGTTGGTGGCAAGCAATGAGCCTGTGGCGCCTGGGCCGGAGGAGTTGATTGATGGCTGCGCATGATAGAACTGAACCAGTCTATATGATAGGAGTCGTGGCTGAGCTAACCCATATGCACGCTCAGACGATAAGGCTCTACGAAAGGCTGGGCCTTGTAACTCCACAGCGCCGCAATAAAAACCGGCTCTATTCGGAAACCGATGTGGAGCGGTTGCGGCGCATACGGCGGCTAACCCAGGAGATGGGCGTGAATCTGGCTGGTGTACAGGTTATCCTCGACCTGTTAGAGAGGCTGGAACAGCTGCAGGTGGAACGGGACAGCCTGCATCAGCGGAGCCAATTTATAGAGGATCGTATCAGGGAGTTAATGGCGCAGAATGGTGGGCAGTTTCCCTGACTCACCACGCTAGAACCATTGCCGCCCGGCCCTGGGGCCCCGGAATTGATTTCACCGCCGTTACCAGGTTCTATTCTAAAACTACTTTCCCCAGCGCCAATCATCCTCGGCCCGGTTGAGGAGCCCGAACCTGAACCGAAACCGAAAAAGCGACCTAGAAAACAACCACAGTAGCTACCGGCAAAAACTGCCAACTTGCTCACGGTTGCAGCAGCGCCGTGCAAGAACCCAGTCGCAGTCAGGAAGACACCGCTTCGGCCCCTGGCTGCGACTGGATAGCAACTACGCACTATGCCGCTTTATCAAACCGCATTAGACACTGCACATTGTTCACCTGTTGCGGCGGGTTGGCTGGGCGGGCGAAATAGAAGCCCTGAACGTAGTCCGCACCAGCGCTCAGGCATACATCCACCTGCTCCGGAGTTTCCAAACCCTCCATTATCACCTGAATGCCTAGGTTCTTTGCAACTTCCACAATGTCGTGCAATTCTTCGCGCACCGCTTCATCGTGCACTGCATTGACCACAATATCCCGGTCTATCTTGACAAAATCCGGATGCAATTCTCGCAAGTACTCAATAGAAGTATGCCCCGCTCCCATATCGTCGACGGCAGTACACACTCCGCGCGAGCGGTAGTAATCCAGCACCATCTTGAGATGTGCCATATCGTCGATATGCTCTGTTTCAACGATTTCGAACACCAGGGATTTCAGGTTAACTTCGTATTCACTCGCTGCTCGCATGGTGGTTCGCAGGCAGACCTCTGGATCGTAGATTGTGTTAGGTAGGAAGTTGATAAAGAAGCGCTGGTTCGATGTGCGATAAGGCGCCGCATTGCGGATGGCGCACTCTCTGGCACGTTGATCCAGCTGATGCTGCAGGTGCAGTTTTTCACAAGCCTCGATGATCGGCCACGCGCCAATCACTTCGTTCGTTCCTGGTTTACGCGCCCTCAGTAACATTTCGTAAGCAAACACAGATCCATCCTTCGTGCTTACAATGGGGTGCAGCATACTGAAGAGCTGGTCATTTGAAAGTACTGGACGAACCCACTCATATCTCATCCTCTCGAGGAAATGAGAGAGTGGACGACAACGGGCAGCGGCCCTCACGAGTGTCTTTTCGTTCACCTCGTGGTTGATCACAGCGGCACCGACAGACTTCTGCGTTATTTCACTCAACCCGCTGGAGAGCGCGGAAGCGGCCGCTTCTGGCGCAGCAGCCACTAGAATGGAGCCGGTGTGGTGTTTGGCAAAGGATAGTTGTGAGGTGGTCAACACTGCCTCCAGTACTGCCTCAGCATCGTGATCATAAGGTACCAGCAGCAGTGTAGACTTGTCACCCCACGGTGCCGGCGGCACAATATCGCACAGGGCACACCCCTCTGCGGTAGCGGCGCAGGCACTGGGTGTACTCAAATTCGTTCGTCTGCAATCGTGCACAATCGTATCTCTCCCCGCGGAAATATGCTAGTCATTAGGGCGCGCAGGTTCACGATATCGGCTTCTCCAGGCGAAAACCGTAACGCGCGTTAATAATAGTCGGCAGGAATGTCGCGCTCCTTGATACGTTGGCCCAATGCTAGTACCGTCGTTGCAGTGGATGGACGGTCTTTGGCGCAGGAGGCTAGCCACTACGGGGAGAGGTCGGTGCCCAACCAGTCTGGCACACCGGGGTTCAATACAGCGGTAGGAAAAGAATCATTAGGGGCAGTCCTCAATTGGACTACCCCCTGCCGTCATCTACCTGCGCATGCAAGCAACTGGCTATACCTGTGGCAGCCACACACGCATATGCCCGGGATCGCGGTTTGCCCACGCAAAGTACGGCACAAGCACCACTTCTGCAGGCACGGGTGGTTCGGCCCGCCTCAGGTCGCTGTAGAGAGGCTCTTCTGCCGAGGGCTTTGGTGCCACAGCCGCAGTGAGCAGGAGTGTGGTGACGCCATTCAGCAGATTACTAGAACCGGTAACCTCTACGGCTGCGTTAGCAGGAATCCGAAGTGTTCGCACGTCGTGGAGCGGTTGGTCTACCTGCTCAGCGCAATACACCACACCGCCGCGCTGTATGGCGGTTTGGTGGTAGTTTGAGCTTACGTATGGATGGGAAGTAAGCTGCTGGATTGTCTGCGGCAGATGAAGGTTGATTGTATCACCACACGCAGCCTGTACATCGACGTAAGCGCCGGCTGCCACGTCGCGGGTGACACCACCATGGGTGAGCTTCGCACCAATAGCCCAAACGGGAACACGCAGCGCCAGCCTCACCGGCCCACTCGCCTCCACCACGTGGATCGCAACATCAGGCTGCCAGGGCATATCCGCCTTCACGGCTAGCTTTATGCAACCGTCGCCGTCGGGGACCTCAACATCCATGTCGGCGTACATATGCAGCCACAATTTTCCTTCGCCCTGCGAGGCAAAGTAACCGGGCAGCTGCGCCAACAACCTTGCGACATTCGGTGGGCAGCAAGCACAGCCAAACCAGGCGCTTCGTCGGTGCGTGCCGTCGTTCTCCAGCGGATTCTCGTAGAAATAGTGCTCGCCATCTAGCGCCAGCCCAGGGAGCACCGCGTTAATAATGGTGTGCTCCATAACGTCGGCAAACCGATGTTCGCCAGTTAGTTGCAGCATTCTGAACTGCCACATCACGCTGCCAATAGCGGCACAGGTCTCAGTGTACGCGCGATCATTTGGCAGTTCGTACTTTGCCCCAAAGGCCTCACCTTCGTAACGGGAACCTGCGCCCCCCGTAACGTACATCTGGCTGGTGACGAAGCTCTGCCACAAATTCTCCAGGCCCTCGCGAAAGCCCTGGTTTCCATTCTCCAGTACAACGTCCGCGGCCCCACAGCATAAGTACACATGGCGTACTGCGTGCCCTATCATCTTGTTCTGTTTGGCGAACGGCAGATGATCCTGGTGGTATTCGCTGTTCTGGAACATGCCCGGCGTTTGACCGCGCGCATCTACCATTCGCTGCGCCAGCACGAGGTACCGCTCATCACGCGTTACGCGGTAGAGCTCTACGAGGCCCATCTCGGCTTCCTCGTGGCCGCACGCTGCAAGCTTGCCCTCGGGGCCAAATTCCTTGTAAATGCAGTCCGCAAACTTCGTGGCTACCTGCAGGAGCGATGTCTTCCCGGTACCACGAAAATGCGCCACCGCGGCCTGAAACAGATGTCCTGCACAGTAGAGTTCGTGCATATCCTTCAGGTTCTTCCAGCGGTCACCCTCGCGGTCGAACATAAAGTAGGTGTTAAGGTAGCCATCTGGCTGCTGTGCTGCGGCTACCGTGGCAATAAGTTCGTCTACTTCTGCGTCTAGTGCGGCATCAGGATCCGTCGCCAGCGACCATCCAGCGGCCTCCAATACCTTGTACACATCGGAATCGTTAAAAAATATTCCCTGAAATGGCCCGTCAAATTTTCCTGCTGCCCGCACAAAATTATCTAGTCGGCCCGTTTCACGACACTGCTTAATCTGCGAAAAGATCGTACGACGGGCGTTAATATCGCGCCGGGGCTGCCAAAACTTGTCGTGCAGCTTAACGGCTGTAGTTGAAACCGGCTGCATCCTGGCATGCGGCGAACTGGAAAGGTCAATTATCGGACTGTTCATTGAGTAACTCCAAAACCTCATGGGCAATTTCTCGCTCAAATTCCACGCAGGCGCGTTGGTTTCCTTCTGTTGCGGCAGGATATTGAGAAGCTGCTAAAGAATTGAGTGGTGTAATGATGACCAAACAGGCGTAGAGGAACCTTACGAATGAACCGAATCAAACAGTCACTGGCATGGTGGTGCTTTGGCCGCACAATGGATGCCGGCGCCCTCATTTCAACTGCCGTAAAAATTGGGTACAAGGGTGTTGAGATGGCGCCCGAGGAGCTGTGGCCGCAGATAATAGACGCGGGGCTGCAGATTGTGACAGCGGGCGGCCACCAGTGGCACCCCTATGGCCTCAGCCGACTGGAAGAGCATGACCGCATTGAAGATGAGGTAAAAGCCAAGCTAGACACCGCGATGAAGTGGCACATCCCATGCCTCATCGTCTTTAGCGGTAATCGCAACGGTATGGATGACGCCACAGGGATACACAACTCCGTGATAGGCTTGCGAAGGCTGGCGCCGCTAGCGGAAGCCGCAGGGGTTACACTGGTGATGGAGCTGCTAAACAGTAAGGTGGACCACCACGACTACATGTGCGACCACACCCCGTGGGGCGTGGAAGTCTGCCAGCAGGTGAACTCGCCCGCGGTCAAGCTTCTGTACGACATCTACCACATGCAGATAATGGAAGGTGACGTTATTCGCACCATTCGCGATAATATCGCTCATATCGGGCACATGCATACGGCGGGGAATCCTGGCCGCAATGACCTCGACGAAACGCAGGAGCTGTATTACCCCGCTATCGCACGCGCCATCGCCGATACCGGCTACACCGGCTTCCTGGGGCAGGAGTTCATGCCCAAGGGTGACGCCGCCGCCGCATTGGAGTACGCATTCAAGGCGTGCGACGTATAGCCCGCCGGCCTGCTATTACCCGGCCGCAACAATCTAGCGGCCTGGTAATAAACGGGTAATCCACACACTTGGTTCGTTCAGATCTTCCGAATTTCGAAATGACCGGCGGTGAATTACGATGAGTGATTTACGAAAATGGCGTGCCGTTCTTGGTTGCTACGCAGGCGTTACCGAAATGAGTATGTCCAAACCCATTTTTCAACAGTTGACGAGGTCGTGAACACGAATCTATGAGGATTAGAATGCCAACCATGGGTGGCATGCAGGATTGCGAAGCGCTTGCCCAAATTTACCACGAGACCATCGACAGTAAATTTGACGATGTTGAGATTGATATGGGGAACGTGAACTGGTTTGACGCAGACTTATGTGCGCCATTTGGTGCTATCCTTTATTCAATTTCGCAACAGTTGAACAATGTACAACTCGTAAATTTGATCCCACATGTGAGGAACGCGCTTGCTAGGAACGGATTTCTCAGTTACTATGGCAGCGAGTGGTTCACATATGGCTTTGGCACCACCATTGAATATAAGCGATTTGACGTTAAGGACGATCGGTATTTTGCCGAGTACATTCAGGATAAGTTAATGCGCAGAACCGAGATTCCTAATATGTCGGACGGCTTGAGGAAAAAATTTCAAGAAAGCATATTTGAGATATTTAACAACGCAGTTATCCATTCTGGGACAAAACATGGCATTTTTAGCTGTGGACAGTATTTCCCTAAAAGGCAGTGGCTAAATTTCACCATAGCGGATTTAGGGGTAGGCATTCCCTGGAACGTCCGCCAATTTCAGGGTCTCCATGACCTGGCCGCTGCTGAGGCCATTGACTGGGCGACGAGTGACAATAATACTACTAAACGCGGCAGTGTCCCTGGCGGGCTAGGATTAAAACTGCTCAGGGAATTCATCAATAAAAACGAAGGTGAAATCCAGATCGTATCAGATTTGGGATATTGGGAATGTTCTAGCGGGCCACCAAAACTTGCGGCCATGGAACGCCGTTTTCCGGGAACATTTGTTAGGATATGTATCAATACTGGAGATACAAATTCATACGCGTTAGACTCGGAGCGATCAAATTCCAACATCCTTTGAGACAATTCCTATGAAAACAATGTTTGAACTATCGGTTTACGAGATTGTTGGCAGCTCTCTGTGCGTGGCCGCCTCGGATGGCCAGAAGGTCTATGAACGACTGAAAGCGGGCTTAAACGAAGACAAATCCGTTTCGCTGTCATTCAGGAACGTATGTGCGCTAACGTCCGCATTTTTGAATACGGCGATCGGCCAGCTCTACGGCGAATTCACCGAGGAAAAGGTACGCACATTGCTGGCACTGGAGGAAATTGACGCTGATGACCGCGAGTTGGTGCGACGTGTCGTGGAAACAGCAAAGCTGTATTTCAAAGATAAGAACTACGTTAATCGTGTAATAGACGAAGAGCGAGGAGTTTAGTACTCAGATGCCGGTCCGAGATATTAGAGATTACGCATTCGTCGAGGCAGATCACCTACTTCTCGATACAAACATCTTAATGTTCGTTTATGGACCGCAGAAGCAGAACGACAAGAGGTGTGAGGATTATACTGACGCGTTTAAGCGCATGTGCCAGGGAAAGTCGGTGTTATATATAGACGTGTTGATAATGTCCGAATTCATCAATCGTTGCACCCGTCTAGAAATGCAATTGAGGAAGCACAAGGATTATAAAAAATTTCGCAACAGTGAGGACTTTCGCTCCATTGCGCAGGGAATTGCCTCAAATGTTCGGCGGATCGGACAGTACACTACACGGACAAACAGCCCTTTTCAAGAATGCCCGCTTGACCAAATGCTTTATGAGTTTGAAGCCGGTCAAGTTGATTTCAACGACCAGATGCTATTGCAGTTGTGCCGTAACAAAAACCTAATGCTGGTAACAGATGACGGTGATTGCACAAGCAACGACGTCACGATACTCACGGCAAATAGTCGGCTGCTAGAACTCTCGGGAACCATACCCTAATCAACAATTCACTTATTGCGCACACTTTTAGGCTCCTGATTACCCAGCCGTAATGATCTCGACGAAACGCAGGAGCGGTACTATCCCGCTATCGCACGCGCCATCGCCGATACCGGCTACACCGGGTTCCTGGGGCAGGAGTTCATGCCCAAGGGTGACGCCGCCGCCGCATTGGAGTACGCATTCAAGGCGTGCGACGTGTAACTGAGCATGGCTTGTGTGATGGAGGTGAGCAATGGCAGCCACCTCCAGAGACTAGCTAAGAGCGCTCCATGAGGTAATCCTGCTAATATTGCAATGTAGACGAATAGAGCGTATTGACGGATTAGCACTTTCATTGTCTACCAACCAGCATAATCGTAAGATCAGTGCGGTAAATTACCAAATGGCACGCGGTAATTAGGCTGTTAATGGTGTACACGATGATTAGCCCCACAGATTCAGCGGCGCCAGCTCAATGTGTAGATTTGCTGGCGCCGCCTACGTGTTCGTTTAAATGATTTGCGAACAGGTCAAGCAATTGGGACTGATATCGTGGTTCGTTTGTGTAAAATCAGGCAGTATTTAATCGCACGGGCGGGCAACGCCCTCGTTGAGCTGCGATGCACCCACGCGTGCCTCCGGCGAGTGTTGCAGATGTGAAATGCTCCGCGTCACGAACACGTTCACCGGTGTGATAATGAACCAATGCGCGTGAAGTCGGGAATGACCAGGTACACAGAATTTAGCACCCTCACCCTTTTTCGCAATGCCGACGCGTCCTTGGGCCGCGTTTACAACTATGTGACATTTTCAACGCTTCGCGGTACTATGAATTTGTGGGCGACTTAATTGATGGTGTTATATGCTAACAAATCTAAAAATAGCAAAGTTTCGCGGATTAAACGAACTGTCGTTAACCGATACGGGTCGTGTTAACCTCATTGTTGGTCGTAATGACACTGGCAAAACAAGCCTGCTGGAAGCGATCCGCTTGTTGTTATCTGGGGATCCAAGGCATCTAAAGAGGAAAGCGCGAAACAGTGTAGCACGAACACGTAACGTATTCCGTCAGGACTATCAGCTGGCCTTCTATCAAATAGACAGCGGCTATTGCCTTCAAATAGAGGGCCAAATCGGTGGTACGAAACTTACCTTACAGGCAGAGATCTGCAATGTGGAAAAACAGGAGCAGTTACCCATTGACCTTGACAGTGATGACGATACGAGCGACGATGCCGATGCCATAGAAGATGGCGAGTCATTGCTTCAGCCTAGCCAAGAGATCGTCGTAAAAGTTACAGCCAACGATAACGCAACGGCAGTTATCCGCCATCCGCTACAGCGTAGCTTTCCGGTTCGCCGCCGATTCACCGGAGAACCGTTCCCTACCATTCCGACCGTTGTTTGGCTGGGGACCGACCGAGCCGAGGTGTGGCCGCTTGCCCGCAGTTTTTCTGATCTTTTTCGTAGCGGCGGCTCGTCCACCTTAATTAAATTGCTTCAGCTACTCGAACCTCGGCTGCGTCACTTGGTGGTGCTATCAACGGAACATGATGCCCGCGAACTTTCCGAAGCTGTGTTGGAAGCTGATCTAGGTTTTGAGCAGACTCTGCCGCTTGATAGCATGGGCGATGGATTCGGCAGTATTATAGCAATCCTTACGGCCATTGGCAAGGCTAAAGGGGGGCTGTGCCTCGTTGATGAGGTTGAAAACGGCATCCACTACTCTGTATTGCCAAACCTTTGGTACTCGGTCATTAAAGCTGCAAACGAATATGATACGCAGGTATGGGCAACGACCCATAGTTTCGACTGTATAAATTCTATCTATGAAGCATTTAGCGATGCTCCCGATAGTCTCCGCGTACATCGCTTAGATTGTAAACCTAACGGAACCGTTACCGTTCATACATTTGACCATGCTATGCTTGGCCACGCGCTAGAAACTGGTCTAGAGATCCGATGACACGGCCTGGAGCATCAGATGCCAAAGGCAACTACCCACGCAAGCACAACGTTGAATCGTTCACCGTACCGAATCTGTTGCTAGTCGAAGGAGATGATGAGTTCAACTTTTTTCGCTTCCTATATCCTCGTGATGACGTCCAGATCCACGTTTATAAGGGCAAGGATCGTCTTAAATTAGACCTCGAAACCATACAACGTGTTGATGGTTACGATCAGGTCAAACGCGTTGCTGTCGTACGAGATGCCGATCGAGATCCGAAAGCCGCATTACAAAGCGTGCTATCGCAGTGGGTGATTGGTCTGGGTGAAACAACGGTGCCTAATGTGACTTCGGATCAATGGTTCAACGACAGCCAAGGACGATATTGGAGCATCTGGATTATGCCGGATCCCGAAACTAATGGTGATCTTGAGGAATTGCTGTGGCGAGCTGTCGAAACAGGCGAACATCGCAGCTGCATTGAGGAGCTAATTACTTGCCTGGATAATTGTAACCCCGTTCCATTCAGTTCGATCACGAAGGCGAGGCTCTATAGCTGGCTCTCCACGCAGCGAGACCCGGTGAAAGAGTTGCACGCCGCATTCAAATCAAGCCGCGGGCTCTTTCGACCGGACCATCAAGCTTTTTCTAGATTTTTAGGGCTTATTGAAGAGATGTGAACGTAGACGGATATGGTCTACCACGTCCCGCATGACGGCGACGTCAGGTGCACCATCCCAGACAACCGCTCCCGCGCCATCGCGGATACCGGTTACCAGGGCTTCATTGGGCAGGAGTTTATACCCAAGGGCGATCCCGCAGCACCGCTTGCTGCCACACGATTGATATGACGCGATTCGCGACCAGAATTCCACCAGGCAAAGGTAATATGTAATGTCGAAACGAAGTTTCAGCACATTAGAATACTGAGTTTGAATCGTCCTCCAAACGCCGCTTCTACGCACCGCCCTAATCCGAATAACGACCGCTATGCGTGGCGCAAGAAGGCCGAAGAGACTGCGCTTCGTTGAAAGTAATTGCTATGAATAAGCTCAATCATTTACGTATTCGCGGCTTCCGCCGCCTCGCGGACGTCGATCTTGATCTTCGTCCCGTCATGGTTATGATTGGCGCTAACGGAGTGGGCAAGACTTCCATCCTGGACGCTGTCTCTCTGCTCTCGGCATCTGCATCAGGGAAGCTTAACACAACTCTATCGGCTATCGGTGGTATTGGTTCGCTATTGACGCGTGGAATTGCTGAGGCGGTTGCTTTCGACATCTCCATGGAGGTCCCAGGTTACAACCCGCTGGATTATTCTATTGAGTTGCAGTCTAAAGGAAACGGTTACCAGGTTTTTCGTGAGGAGTTAAGCCAGGACCGAGGTCTACCGGCCCCATTCAAACATGTCACTGCGGAAGGCTCTCGCATACGATATCACGACGGGCAGAACCTGACTGCTCCTACATGGGATTACGAGCCGGAGGAGAGCGCGCTTTCTCAGGTTCCTAAAATGTTCCACGGTCCTGAAGAGTTTAGGCGGGTACTCTCTACCGTCACGTTTTATCATGTCCTCGACGTACGACAAAGAGCTCCTGTCAAGCTGCCGCAACCAATTAAATCTGCCGTGCTGCCGGGTGCTGATGGCGAGGATCTGGTACCGTTCCTCTACAGTCTTCGCGAAGCCGATCAACCGCGATTCGAAGCAATCGTTGATACTCTCCACGCTGCGTTCCCAACCTTTGAGGCTCTTAACTTTCCTCCGGTTGCCGCGGGAACGATGGCAATGACGTGGAAGGATAGTTGCTTTGATAAGCCGCTCTATATGAATGAGCTGTCTGAAGGCACGCTGAGGTTCTTATGGTTGGTCTCGTTACTACTGAGCCCTTCCCTTTCCACGGTCACCATGATCGATGAGCCGGAAGTCAGCCTCCATCCCGAATTACTGAGCCTGCTGGCAGATTTAATGCGGGAAGCTTCTGCTCGAACCCAACTGATCGTGGCGACACACTCGGATCGCCTCATACGGTTCCTGGAACCTAAGGAGGTCTTGGTGATGGATTCCGACGAAGATGGATTGACCACCGCGACATGGGCGGATCAAATGGACCTTGACAAATGGATGGCAGAGTACACGTTGGACGAAGTATGGCGCATGGGCCGGATGGGTGGACGCGCATGAGGATAACCGTCCTTGTTGAGGGCAAGACCGAGAGGGCGTTCAAGCCAGTACTGCAGATGTTCTTGAAAAATCGCCTGGAACAAAAGATGCCCTATCTGGATTTCTTTCCGTACGACGGGCGAACTCCTAAAGGTGACGATTTGAAGAGGAAAGTCGAGACGTCTCTACGTGGCAAAAGGCCATCGGATCATGTAATCGCATTGACAGATGCATACACTGGCACAACAGACTTCCAGGACGCCGAAGACGCCAAAACGAAGATGCGTGCCTGGGTGGGACCCGAAACACGCTTTACACCGCATGTAGCATTGCATGAATTTGAAGTCTGGTTGTTACCCTATTGGCCAGATATTCAGCGGCTCGCAGGGCATAATAAAAGTGCCCCGGCGGCGAATCCGGAAACAGTAAATCATCTCAAGCCGCCCTCTCATCGCATTAAAGAGATGTTCGAGATAGGTACATCAAGAGATTCCTACTCAAAAGCTCGTGACGCTACTCGGATTCTAAAAGGCAAAGACCTTGGCGTGGCCATCGCACAGTGCGCTGAGCTAAAGGCTTTTATTAACACCATCCTTAGGCTGTGTGAGGGCACGGAAATACCCTGACCCTGCGCCTGGCGGCCATTGAGCGGCTTTCATTGGGCAAGCGTTCATACCCAAGGGCGACATTACCGCAGCACTAGAGGCCTTCACGGCAACCGGTGGCCACCCGTTGGAACACCTCTGCGTTCCCTAAAGTACCAATAATGGACACCGAGGCGTCTTACTCTTAGAACTCGCCTAGGTCATGACTTGAGGCATTCTGGCTGGACTACGCTTATGTGAGGTTATCATGGAAGCACGTGTTTTCGCAATTGAAGAGAGGTTGAAGTCAGTAGTTCCAGGACCAGTTGGGGCAGCGAATTTTAAGTTGGGAGACGAGCGCGCCTTTAACGCGGAAAGGCTGCTTAGTGACCCCAACTTTAGCCTATACTGTCTGGATTTTGAAAACCATCACGCCTATTTTACAGAAACACCTCCCGATTGCGACCTATCACGCGTGCCGTTTATGTACCAGGCTCAGTACCAGTTATCAACCCACCTGGTGCGGATCTCGTTTGACACGCTTCATAGGCTTTCGAGCGAGGTGCATTACGCCCAGTCAAAACTATTGCTCATCTACTCGGTGGGCAGATGCGGCTCGACGCTGGTGAGTCGGGCACTAAACGAGGTGGAAGGTATCGACAGCCTGTCGGAACCCGATACCTTTACGCAGTTGTTGCCAAATCGGGGATCGGAAGCATTAAGCTACGACGAGCGTGCAGCGCTGTTGAGGAGCTGTACTGCATTGCAATGTGCCCCAGGGCTGGCGCGAGGCAAGGACGTGTTTGCGCTCAAGTTTAGAAGTGACGTAACGCATTTAGCGCCTCTCTTTTACTCGCTGTTACCTCAGGCAAAATTGGTGTTCCTGTACAGAAATGCAGAGCCCTGGGCACGCTCTAACTGGAGGTATGTGCAGGTGGCATTTCCAGGAGTGGCCGGGACCAGCGTGGATTCTCCCCGACCAGATTGGAACGGGAGAACGATGTTAGAATCTTTGGCGATGCGGTGGTTGGGCCCAATGCAGACGATCCAGGAGATGCTGCAACAGGGGATCCCGCTATTTATTGCCCGCTACGAGGAGCTGACTTCCCACCCTCATGAGGTACTTGGCAAGATGTTTGCCCACTGCGGCCTGGGATCGCGCACGGTAGGCAGCCTGGACACTGTACTGACGCAGGATGCGCAAGAAGGCACAGTGCTCTCGCGGGCTAGCCTGGCCACCGCGCCAACGCAGCTTACTGCGGAAAACCTCGCGGCACTTCGCAAGAAAATAGAGGAGCTCGCGCCAGGTATGTCTGCTGACTACATACTTCCTGGAACGTACCTTCCCTAAGTGCAGCAGACCTGGGCGCAGGCCTCCAATTGCGGCCCAAGGGCAAGATGATAACTCGCCCCGTCTGCGCTTCCCGCTTAACCCCAAGGTTGCTAGTGAACACTACTCGACCATTTAACAGTTCCAGCCCATTGCCAGGGAGTTCCTGATCAGGAAGAGAAGCGATAACCTCTGCGGTGCTGTAGATGGTAATGTCGCGCTCGACTGCTGTTTGAACAGACGGAAGAATTGAGCCACTGGGGCGCCGCGCGTACACCTCCCATTGCTATCAACGGCACTTGCCTGTGGGGTAATATAACCCTCAGTCTTTGTCCCCTCGCAGGGTACAAGGTAATCTATTAGAGTGCAGGTTGCTTCCACGTCGACCCGGCGCACTACCGTCTTGCAACGACCCGGCATATTTCAGCCGGCAATAAAAGCGGTCCTTCGGTCTGCGGCCAACACGCCACGCAAGCAGGTTTCAGTCCCCGTCATTGGTGAGCGGCGGGCGCTAGTCACTCTATCGGTAAGCTTCCCTGCCGTGGTACCAATGATGAACTTTGTAAGCCCACCTGTACGCGTTGGAGCAGGCTTCATCGCGCAGGCGTTCGTACCCACCAGCGATCCCGCAGCACCGCTTAAGAATGCGTTCGAGGTGTGCAACGACAAGAATAGTGCACAGCTGCCCTGCTGAAAGGAGAATCACGATGAGCAAAGCGCAAGAGAATCTGCAATCTGCCATGCAAAGGGCGATGGCGGGCCGACCGAAAGTCGGCGGCTTTCCCTACCTCGCCGAAACGTTGAGGCAGGCGGGTGTTACCCACAACTACTGGTACTTGCCCTCCTGCCAAAGCCTTTATGTCACCGGCGATGGCGCCATTACGATGGTGGCGGCGCCGCTGGTTTCTGGGATGGTGGACGTGCCTCCGTTCAACCGCGAGGTTCTGGTTGACGCGATACGCACCGACCAGGCGGGCGAAAGTAGTTTTGAGGAGTTCCTGCAAGCGAGTTGGAAAGCCGGCGTAGTTCGTTACGACGTGGACTTCGTAAACCGCGTAGTCAGCTACTATGGGGCCAGCGGCGAGGAGTACAGGGAAACCTATCCCCTGGTGGAGCTATAGCGTAGTTAAGTAAAGAAGGGCGATATAACCTCGCGGCATATGCAACAACCGCCAATCAATTGGTCATATGCAGACCTATACACTCTCCCTTGGTTATTGCAGGACGACTACCCATGAAAACATACCCCTTTGCTTGCAAGCGCACTAACCAAAAAAAACACCATAAGCAAACTCATTGCTTTCAGGTGGTACGGCGGCAAGTACAGCCATCTCGATTGACTTCTGCTCCTGCTTCCCAGTGCCACGTATTTCTGCGATGTGTTTGGCGGTTCTGCAGCAGTGCTCATAAACCGCCAGCCATCGCAGGTTGAAACGTACAACGATATAGAGAGCAAACTTGTCAATTTCTTTCGAGTGCTCAGAAACGGCAATGGTGCACTCATTGAGTCGATTGGCCTGACGCCATTTTCGCGGAAAGAACTTATGCTTGCGTGCTGTAGCCCAGGCTGGCGTACTGGGCATGTGGCATCCACTGTTTCGATTGCAGCTTCGGAGCAATTCAGGAAGAAGTTATCCGAGTCGGTCTTCCCGGATCTATCACGATTTGCCCATACCCAACTCGTGATATAATGAAAACAAAGTATTGGAACCGGAGGTTATATATGAGCGAAACTGCGATAATAGAAGGTACCCGCGAAGAGGTTGCCGCCCAGTTGCAACGCTTTCCTGAAAAGCAGCGTTTTCGACTCATTGCCCTGCCTTTCTCCAACGGGCAGAAAGAAGACGGTGAGCCAACGCTTGCCGATCGTTTTGCAGGCCGCATCGGACGATTTAGTTTCGATCCTGCTGACCTCTCCGAGCGCACCGAAGAGTACTATGGCGAACTGCTCAAACCGCTGCAACAATCAGAAGAGTAGCCATGTCGATCATCCTCTGTGATACTTCGCCTCTGGTTGCTCTCATCAACCGGAAAGACAACAACTATGAGCGAGCGGCCACAGCCCTGAAAACTATGCGTGGCAGTCTTGT
Source organism: bacterium (assembly GCA_021777995.1). Taxonomy (GTDB): domain Bacteria; phylum Armatimonadota; class Chthonomonadetes; order Chthonomonadales; family Chthonomonadaceae; genus JAJZFK01. The sequence goes on along the minus strand of JAJYCW010000051.1, from coordinate 2,535 downwards.
GACAACATGGCCTTGCATAACAGAAGCCATGCACCTGCTGTATAACTACGGCGGCTGGCAAACGCAAGCTGAGGTATGGGGCTATATCGAAGACGATCTGCTTGACATTCATGACAGCAGCCGGAGGGAACAAGCCCGAATGCGAGGCCTTATGCAGCAATACCGCAGTACGCCAATGGATTTAGGGGATGCTTCACTGGTTTCGGCTGCAGAGGTGTTGAATGTATCTATGATCTTCACTTTCGACTCAGATTTTTACGTTTACCAGATCGAGGGAAAGAAGCCTTTTGATGTCGTATCTTGAATTCTGCCGTTTGCAACCAGACTATAATGGTTCCTTTCGGGCAGATTCTTGTACGGCAAGTCGTGGCAGGGCGACATAACCTCACGCCATATGCAACAACCTCCAATCAATTGGTCATATGCAGACCTATGCGCTCTCCCTTGGTTATAGCAGGACGGCTTACCCATTCGCTTGCAAGCGCACTAACCAGGAAACATCACCACGAGCGAACCCATTGCGTTCGGGTGGTACAGCGGCAAATACAGCCATCTCGATTGGCTGCTGTCCCTGGCAAAGGGCGATGGCGGGCCGACCGAAAGTCGGCGGCTTTCCCTACCGCGCCGAAACGTTGAGGCAGGCGGGTGTTACCCACAACTACTGGTACTTGCCCTCCTGCCAGAGCCTTTACCTCACAGGCGATGGGTCCATTACGATAGTGGGAGCGCCGCTGGTTTCTGGGATGACGGATGTGCCCCCGTTCAACCGCGAGGCTCTGGTTGACGCGATACGCACCGACCAGGCGGGCGAAAGTAGTTTTGAGGAGTTCCTGCTAGCGAGTTGGAAAGCCGGAGTAGTTCGTTACGACGTGGACTTCCCAAACCGAGTAGTCTGCTACTATGGGGCCAGCGGCGAGGAGTACAGGGAAACCTATCCCCTGGTGGAGCTATAGCGTAGTTAAGTAAAGAAGGGCGGCGTGATTCCTCTTTGAACATGGGAACGAAGCAAACCTTTTACCGCACGCAACACACCGGCTCGAACCAATATGGCGTACGACCTGCGAAATATTACATACACCGGGGACGGGTCACGAATCAACGTCGTCGAAGATGTTCCGTTCGGTCGCGGGTATATGAGTGGGCGCCTCTGTGACACCGAGCGTACGATCCGGCCGATTTATTTCAGGTTTGCTTTCGCTTTGCTCGGCGATCCATTGCTCGATGTCCTGTATTTGCCCGTTGATTTTGCGGATTATTGCTTCCTCGTAAGCGAATTCTTCCCTCAGGGCAAACAATCCCTCCAACAATGGCTCCATGTGCAGATCGGGATCTTCAGTGTGATTATGCGATCCTTGCCAATTACGCCGTACGTGGTCGAGGTTAGGCAATAGCTCCGCGCGTACGCGCTGCTTGAAGTCCGATAGGTCATTGGAGGTAAAGATACTTTGAATGCGACGATCCACGAGCGCGCCAAAATCCTCTCCATCAAGCGCATAATCGATGACAGTCTTCACGAATTCCTTCCGGCACGCCTCGGGCAGAATCCCGAATTCATGAAGGCGGAAGGCTAAACCTACTTCGGAAGCGGCGTCTAGATAGAGGCCTGGGTTAGATATTTCCTCGAGGATATCCGGGTGTCTTTCAACGTATAGATGAAGGAATTCCTTTGAACAGCGAGACGACAGGAAGCGATTGATGGTGTCCAGGGAAATAAGGTATGTTGTCGGCGTTTTCTGTTTGGTGCTGGAAAATTCGTCCAGCCGCTCAATCACAAGCGGAAATAGTCCCTTAGGCAGAGAAACAGCCCCTTCTAAACCGACATTGCCGCAAGTAACTTGCATCGTTAAATTGGCTATTGAGCACCCAATTACATAAATGCGGAGCAGCTCGGGGCTTTGAAGCAACAGACCAGCGTACGCGTCACCAACCGTTGGATGTTTAAATCTCCACACCCTTGTTCCGTTTTCCCACACGCACTGAACCAGGCTGCCATTAAGCGCTTCAAGCGCGACAACAATTCCTCCGAGATTGGCACCGAGCCGTTCAATTGCGTTGCTCTCCTCTACAGTCAACGCGACTGGGCTTTCGAGGGAATTATTTCTCATATATATGAGGCCGAGGGCTGCCCTGCTGTTTTCGTCGAGACCACGAATAACTTCTTGCAAAAAGAGTTCCTGCTTTTCCACGAAGTTGTTCAGTTTGTAACGATTCACGGAAAGCGCGGCCGTGAATGTCGGGTCGCCGAGGCGTCTGGCGGTTTCCGGAACAAATCGTGGATGTGCGGCAATAAATGGAAGATGAGGCTTTATCGCGGAGCGGAACGTCTTTGGTTGTTTCCCGAGCTTGATGTGGTTGTAAAGTATTTGCTGTTTTTCTTCTGCTGTCAGATCGTGAACATCAATCACAACCTGGCTCTCTTTCAAAAGTGGGAATGCCCCTTCCTTGAGATCTTTTCGTGCGCGCTCATAGATATAGTCTCGGGACGTCATGATGATTTTCGCACCTTTTCTAACCATTGCGTTGATCGTCGAAAAT
>JAJYCW010000168.1 GCA_021777995.1 bacterium | reverse complement strand
TCATCGCTGCGCGCATCCGCCAACAACTGAAAGCCCCCCATGCCCTTTACGGCCACAATCTCGCCCCGGAGAATCGCGGCAACCGCGGCCTGTATTGCAGGATCCCCTTCGCCTAATACCCGTCCCTCGTGGTCCCATAGACGGGCGCGTGGACCGCAAACCGGACACGCCGTGGGCTGCGCATGGAACCGCCGGTTGGCAGGGTCGTCATATTCAGCCTTGCAGGCCTCACACATCACGAAGGGAGCCATGGTTGTAGACGAACGGTCATAGGGCATCTTCTTGATGATGGTGTACCGCGGCCCGCAGTGCGTACAGTTCAAAAATGGATATCGATACCGGCGATTGGCAGGATCAAACAATTCTGCGCGGCACTCGCCGCAGGTAACGAGGTCTGGCAGCACCAGTGCGGTCTGTACCCCCGCCTCGGCACTGGGAAGTATAGTGAACGAACTGTACCCCATGGGGGAGAGCCACCGCGGTTCAATGCTCAATATGATTGCGTGCGGCGGCTTCTCCCGCGGCAGCCGAACGAGGAATGCCTCCACGGAATCTGTCTCACCCTCCACCTCAATTGCAACGCCCTGTGGATTGTTCTGTACAGTTCCGCAAAGCCCTAGTTCAACTGCTAGCTTATATACGGCAGGCCTGAATCCCACGCCTTGCACCGCCCCGCGAACGTCAACAGAAAGTCGCGAAAGCTGATCCGGCTGGTTCATTTCTTCCATCAGGATACCTCCCGTTCTCATTGTACTTAACGGGCTCGTAACCCTCATCCGCACTAAGACGGATTGTGCTACTGGTAGCTTACATTAGCGTCATTACAGCTTAAATGCAGCTTAAACCGGCCGGGAATGTGGCACGTGCAACACCCATTCCAAGGAACTCACAGGTTGCTGAACGAGGACTAAAAAATTTTACAGAACCAGCTGGAGAGGGCCGAAATGCCGTGACATTACGGAGATTTACTACAGTAGAACGACTTGAATGAAAGCAACAGAAATGAATCCTCAACGATTTCCAGATCCCAATCCGCGCAAAAGTCCAGATGTCTGGATAAGGCAGTACCCGGTAACATTCCTTGCCATCATCGCGCTAAGCCTGATCATACTCTACTTTTCATTTGCGCTCCTGATAGGCGGCTGTGCCGTGGTTGCAACAAGTGCTGCGGTTGGTACTGCAGCAGAGGTCGGATCGAATGCGATGCACGAATCATCGAAACAGAACCCACCTTCAGTACAAATGCCATTCCCTGGTAACATGTCCGCTCCTACTACAACGGGAGCCTACGGAACGCCTTCACAAATATCCCCACCAGGAGCCGGGACGGTGCAACCACCACAACAGCAGCCAGCTCCAAACCAACAAGGGGACGCCCTCTCTGGCCAACAGCCGGACCAGGGTAACACCCAACAGCAAAACCAGAACGAAGCGACGCCGCAACCACTAATTCCGTAGCAGCTAGCCCAAAGCAAACGTAACCTAAAGATTTAGGATGATACTGCGCAGTCTATGCGCACTGAGGCGGCAATAGCCAATTTGAAGGAGACTACAATGGGAGTGATTGACCTTATCCTGCGCATGACGTTTTTCATTGTCGTGTTCACGTTCATAATATCGATACCCGTGACGCTTTGGTACTGTTTAGTGTTCGTATTATTAAAGTCGCTGCGTAAAAGATGAAGGCGTTCAAAAACTCGGCCGGGGCGTCCTCGGAGGTTTCTGCAACATCCATCAGGCCCAAATTACCACCATGCCGCCAGCGCGCAGATCCTGATTGCAATGTCGAGCGACCCGATCGCGGCGGAGTGGCTTGCGGTTCGATCACCTTCGGCGCGCTGCTGGTCAATGAGGTATTAGCCCCGAGCTATGGTGCACAGTAGGAATGCAATCGCATGGTAGTTTGACCCTCTACCACAGCGTGTACTTTGGCACACCTATTCGGTGGAAGCCGCCTCCTGTACCGTGCCAATTATTTGCGCATTCCGTGATGAACTGTCGTAAACCACTACATCACGGTCACGTCATCGCCCCGAGGGACGATACCCCCGCCATACCCACTCCAACGCTTCGGGCAGCGTCTGCTGCACTACACGCCAGTCCACGTGACCCGCATCCTGCGCATAGACAAACTGGTAGCGGTAGCCCCGAAGCTTCAGTGCAGCGGCCATCCGCTCATTGGCGAGCGGCCAGTTATGCAATGTGGAGATGTCGTCGTGGGCCCGCAGGTCGTTTTGGCCAACCTCCAGCCAGATACGAATGGGACGTACGTGCTGTTGTAGTAGAAAGTGCTCGTGGTACTCCCAGGCGCCGTCAGGAGAGGCAGGGTTGTAGGGCCACTGCTGGTTAACATAGGTGCCAGAATAGGTAAGTACTCGATGATAAAGGTTGGGCCGAAACCAGGCCATGGTGAAGGCGCACGCTCCGCCAGAACTACCGCCCATTGCCAGGCGACCATCAGGATCGTGCGTCAGTAGAATGTGATACCGGCGTGATACCTGGGGCAGTACCTCTTTCTCAATGAAGTCCGCATACTTGCCAGATACCGTGTCGTACTCCAGCCCGCGCTCACTACCCTGTGCATCACCGCCACCAGAATCGATCATGATGGCGGCCATCACGGGCAGCCGATGCTCGTAGATCATGTTGTCCAGAATAGTCGGTAAAATCCCCTGCCCCATACTGTCCTGCGAAACCAGGAAGGGCGCCGGCGTACCAGGTTTATACTCAGCCGGAATGTACACAGTGACATTGCGGCGGTAGGGAACTACCTTTCCTGGTGCTGATTTACTAATCCCCGGGTAAAACCTACTTGCCGTAGAGCGCATGACAAAATGGAAAACAGACCCAACCGGAGCGTTCACATCGCGCGTAAGTTCCGGGGCTGCATGGTAGGGAGGCTTTACAGTATAATCACCTCCCATCGCACCCTCTACCAGCAACGGCAGGCTGGATAGGTTCTCGACACTGGTAGGTAGTGCGGTGCCACGCGCCGGGGCTGCACCCACGGCCTGCGTAGCAGCACACGACAAGCACGAGAGTAGGCACAGTGCGGTTGTGATCTTTGGATATATCATACGATTAAGCATTTTGCTCCCCAGAACAGGCATAAAGGCAAGCGTTTAAGTAACGCGTAAATGCCATGGACCAAACTTCGGCGGCTGCCTGCGTGATTCCTCCAGGCAGGCAGCTGAGAACAACCTACTCATGGAGCAACCGTATGGCATATCCTTCAACTAAATGCTGAACGCAACAGCCGCAGAACCTCACCCCATGACCTGCGGTCATTCCCCGCTCGCTACCAGTCGCAGTCGCTCCTTCGGCAGAGGGGCACAACGCCGCAACGTAACACGCCGTAAGCAGCACCAGTAAGCTGATGAACCTACGCGCTCGGCCCCCGCCTTTAGCGCCCTGCAATGAGCGCCCTATCGGGCAATTGCGTCTTAGGTCGTACGGGGCAGTCTTCTGATTCCCGTGAATGGCGAAAAAAATAAGTTGACAAATTATTAATAATTCGCTAAGATAGACGTAGCAATTGCATTCGTACTGCAAACTGCATCTTTACTTGTTGCAACCGTGCCACCAGACTGGCATAATAGGAGAACTGAAATTTGTACGAACACCTATGCAGCACTGAGCTACCCCCCCGAGAATTTCGAGGAAATTCTCACGCTTAAAGGCTCTCTTCGGTAGGCGATCAGCCAACCGAAGCCCATTGGTCGTAGCGATGACCATAGCCACAACAACACTCACCCTCTGCCTGTTACAAGGCGCCAAAGCACAGACCTACTCTAGCGCGGTCTATAGCAGCACTGGCGGCGCTACTTGGTTGGGTAAAACCTACCTCTATTCGCTGAACGTCTATCCCTATGGCGGCAACGATATGGGCGGTGGCGGCCCTACCGATTGCACGTGCGCCGGTGCCATTAAGGCTACATTCAACAAGATAAGCTCGGCACCAAACCAATCGTCGCCAGTTCATGTCATCGTAGAGGAACGGGCTTATGCTTCCTGGACCGGTAGCGGCGCGGTTAATGGCACCTGCAGTGACGGCCTTGGTGATGCAGAAGCCTACAGCTCAACCGACGTGCCTCCGTTCCCTCTTAACCAGGGCATAAGCACGGGAACGCACTACGTTTCCGAGCAACCCGACAGCAGCGGCAACATCACTCTCTCATGCACCCCCACGGCAACCGCAGTAATTGGGCCAGCATCTCAGGCCGAAGTCGCATTCTCCGCGAGCATCGTTCCGTTAACCATCTCACTTTCAGGAACCACTACCGTGCAGAGCGCACCAGAAATCCTGCCCGGTCAGATGTGCTCGGCAACGTTAAACGTACCGGCAGGCTTTAAATGCACAAGCTGCACGTGGACAATTGGAGGCACCTACTACGCTAGTTGGCAGGGCATGGGCAGCACAGCGTCTGTCCTTACACCCGTTAATAAGTCCTTGCTCACGTGGCCCAACGCGACCTACCCCGCTACTGGCAGCCCGGTGACGCCTGAATGGTACTGGGATGATACGAAATTAGGTACGACCGAAACCGTCTCGTGTTTGGCCACTCTTACAGCACCTGATGGCAAAAGCGTAACCGCCTCCGCGGCAACGACCGTTGACCAAGTGGTTCCCGTCGAATCGATGAAGGGTTTTGTGGGTACGACAGAGATAATGCAAGAGACGTCACCCTTCACCGGTCTCTGGTTGGAACTATACGGAGTCGCGCCAGGTACAGTAGGATTTCTGAATCAGTTTGCGGTGGATCAGGAAACCGATTTTCAGGGCGCGGCCCATTGTGCAGTGATACAGTTGGTAATTTCAACAAGAACCGTCAATGGAGGAACATTAGGTGATGAAGGGCTCGACAGATCGGCGCCATACTACGGAACCTATATTTGTAACGGTGCAATTAACAAAATGCAGGATTATCCCGGCATAGAACTAACGTCCACTGTTCAGACGGTTTCCATCAATGACAGCTTTTCCGATTTTTTGATGTATCTTCCACCTGCGGATAGCGTGGGGTCCTCACAATGGGTGCCTCTTTCGATGCTTACGTGGAACTGGAACGCCACGGCAACCCAACCCCCGGGCGGATGGCAAAATGCCCCTGCTAACGGCGGTGTTAATGGCAGTGGCAATGCATCCGCCTCCACGGAAAATCAGGTGAACTACTATCCTGCGTGGACGAACGTCGATTGATTACTATCGGTCCCACGAGGCGTGCCACATGGGCAACAGCACAATAGGAAAACTCGCATGAATACAAAGATACAATTGTTTGCTATCCTGGTTCTGGTTACATTTCCTGCATCGGTATTAGCGCAAGCCACCAGCATCATTAATCCAAAGATAATATCGTTGAGGCACGCACCTGATATAATCACCCCCTCGGGGAAGGTAATAAACGGACGGGCGCTAGAGGCAGCTGAGGATGCTCAGGCGGATAAGCTGTGGGCTATTTTCTGTCGTGGCAAGGCGGATTTGTCGATTGACGATTATAGCGACGCTGCTATCAACTTCCGGAAGGCAATTGCATGCGCATCCATCGATGATCCTTGTATAGATTACAAGCAGCATCTGGCATATGCCATGCTAGGCGCTGGGGATAAGACGGCAGCGTTTAAGCTGCTTCGAAACAGCCTCTACTACGGGGGACGTAACCTCTATACCAGCGGTTTCCGCTTGAAGCCGTACATGACCTACGCGCTGCTTGAAGACGAAGCAGGAAACTGGAAGGAGGCCGCCTTAGCCTATAACTTAGCGGGTGGCGGCCCAAATGGTAAGATATCTGAATCCGAAGGACCGAACGTTCCATATACTTTTTCTCTCAACCGTCCCGAGTTTAGGCAACTTGCAGCGGCTGCCAACGTCATGTTAGGAACCTTGTCGTGGGATGCGCACTTTAATGACACAGGTAATGCAGCTTTAAGTGATGCACTGGCTTACATGCGCACCGCTACAAACCTGGAACCAAAATGGCCCGTCGGGTGGTTTTACCGCTACCGTGTGTTAAAGGCTGCGAAACACCCGCACCAGGCGACTGAGGCCTATCACCGTGCCGTCTCACTGGCAGGCAGCGTCGACAAGCTGTGTGCGGTGGGATGCCC
>JAJYCW010000050.1 GCA_021777995.1 bacterium | reverse complement strand
GGCAACGAGTATTGGTAATCTGCAGGTCGATGCAGTCGCACAGGCAACTGCGCGCCTGAATGCTGTCTACGCCGCCATTGTGGATAACCAACGGCGATATCAAAGCCGCCTCAATCGGCTAGAAGGAGACAACGTTGAACTGAGCGAAACCATTGAATGCCGAAACCGAGAGATTGCCGAACTGAAGGCTGTGGAGACTGCACTTCGTGCCGAGTGTCATCAGATAGGGAACGAACTACAGACCATGAAGCACAGGGTCGGCCGGTTGGAGGAACGCATTCAGTCTGAACGCGAGCTTCACCAGGACGATAGGTTACGAATTGCAATTAGCTTTTGGAACGCAAAAGAAGAGTTTTATCAGGGGCTACACCGAGGCATTCTAGCCGAACATGGCATCAACCGCCAGCGCCTTACGAATTTTAGGAGACAAGCATTAATCGCAGATATTGGCTATATCGTGGCCGTCGGTGCTGAGGCGTTACTATTGCAGGAAGCACTTGATTTGGCCGCCGTACCCTACGACGGTTCGATCCACCGTTGGTGCGACGAGCGTTACGACCCTGTGCTAAACGGTACCCAAGCAACAGTTTATTTACCGGGTTGGCGCCTAGGGACCACAACAATAAAGCCGTTTCTAGGTACAGTGGAGCTAAGCTATGAATAGTTTTGATTACAAATTTGACGTGCCATATTTTCATGAAACGCACGACCTGCATGAAACACTCTCATTCGTCGAATTTGAAAAAGTTGTCCGGCCATTGATTGACGAGGCGATCTCAGTTGTTGACAGCGCGCTCAACCGAGCGGACAAAAGTCCGCAAAATATAGACGGTATTTTGCTAGCAGGCGGTAGTAGCCAACTCCAATATGTAACGGAGACGTTGGAGGCTCGGTATTGCCGTCCAGTCAAATTGATATCAAAGGATATTATGTGGCTAATTGCGAAAGGAGCTGCAATTCATCATCGTGACCTTTTATCACGTCCTTATAATTCAACAAAACCTATATTGGGAGCGAGCTTGTATATTCAAACTACGAATAAAGGGAGTATGGAACCAACCCTCTTGGTTAGTGGTGGACAGCAGTTACCGCATCGATATATCCGCGATTTCACAATTAATAAACATAACCCATCGCTCGTCATCCAACTACTTACCGAATGTGCCACGACAGGCGACCACCTGCCTCTAGCAAAACGTACAATCACGTTTGCAGGGGATAACCGAGGTACCGTCTGTGTCGACATATCCATTGATAAGAACCGTACAATTAAGGTTAACGTACTTGACCCGCAACACAAGCACATATTAAAAAATGTCGAAATTACGGGTGATGTAATGTCGTCAAATGAAGAAATACGTCGTGTACGCCAAAAATATGGGTTCAATATTCAGCCCATGAATGCAGTCAAAGGCGATCAGCGATTCGCTGTCGGAATCGATCTTGGCACCACTACCTGCGAAGTAATTGTTTTCGATTTGGAGCGCCAGTGTTTTGAACACGGTTTGCCCGAACCGCAAATGTCCCAAGTCTTTGTCGTTGACAACAAAACGGTAAGGGTCGACAATGGCGATTACAACCCGACTACCAGTGGCTATTTCTCCAACTTTAAGGTTGACATTGGTGGCGAAATACGTTCCGACTCGCGGTACCATATTGGCGATTGTACATGGTCACCCGAGATACTTTCAGCCCATTTGCTTGCGATGATTTGGAGCCAACTCCAGGCGAAATACGGTACACGTAGTACATTATCAAGTGCAGTGATCACTGTACCCAGCGATTTTACCTCGGATCAGTGTGCCATAGTGGAAAGGGCCGCAAAAATCGCCGGCATTGAATTCCCAATATTACTATCCGAGCCCGCGGCTGCGTTCCTAACCTACGCAGCCGAAATACCAACATTACGTGCACCAGAGCAGCATTATTTAGTATTCGATTTTGGCGGCGGTACCACCGATGTATGCATTGTCAAAACACAAGACGAACCTCCCGTCAGCATTTTAGCCGCCGCTGGCAATAACGCGTTGGGTGGTAATGATCTCACCCGCCGCATAGCCGATTTTGTTGTTAAGAAGTTTTCGGCATCATCCGGATTGTGTTTAAGTACTATTGAGCAACAAGGTTTATGTCGACAACTCTTCAGAACAGCTGATAAGGCAAAATCGCAACTAAGCACGGTTCTGATGACGGGCCAGTTATAATTGGCCTACGGCGAAATACTGTCCCCTACATCCATTCCAATTGCGATTCACACTTCGCTAGGTTTATTGTTACAGAAACCGTCGTGTGAATATCATATCATTGTGGTTTGCCATGACTCAATTCTCCATTGCCTAATTAAGGTCGAAGACTGCTATCGTCAGACGATTTTCCAAAATAATTATACTGAGGAACCGCTCACATATAAGGCTGATATAGATGTTTTGTGCACAATCTGTATTCCACGAACATTTACAGAAATCTTTGTAGATGATGAGATCCGACTCGCGTTTATTGATTTTGATATGGAAATAGATCACCACCGTATTGCACTTAATTTGAGAGATCGCCGGGCCATCAACTCACGAGGTATTTCAAATTGTTCAATTGCGCTGGCCACGTTCATTGCCGAACGTGATATTGAGCCGATTCCCTATTCATCCGACTATTTTGACAAATGCTTCCCCACCCCGATTGACGAAATGTCCAAATCCACCTTCCCAGTTCATTTCTCCGGGAAGCACCCACTGACGGAACGACAAGTACCCCGTGGGCTGGCACGCGAAGGGAAAGCGCAAGGAGTCGCGGTACCCATCATCTCGCTTGACGATATACCGGCAGAATTCGACCGATTTGTATGGATGGCTGTTCCATCCTACCGTTCACGCGATGATGGTCTTGAGTCAGTAATTTGGAAATTATTGCAAGACGAAGGTGCTTTGACGACTTTGGAAATTGCGCATCGCATTCACTCGGATGTAGACATATCAAAATTAAGTGCATTATATCGCAAACTGCGAATTTCTGCGAGAAGCTCCGTCTTCGTGCCAATGATAGGGTTCACACCAGCTTACCTAAGCACCAAAAGCCATCTTCGGTCGATCTCCCTCGACGTCAACGTAGTGGTAACCTGGGACGAATACTCCGCACATCGTTCCTCATGGTTTACGGCTGCACAACTGCGCAACAGGGTTAATACGCAACTCGGCCGCGCTGCAATGCAATGCCTTCGTGACTCCCTCGGTCTCAATTTGATTTCGCTAACTGAGGAGATAATATACACGTGCGAAGGTCACGTCGATACGGGTGTAAGCTTTGGTGATGCCTATCGAGTACTACACGCCTTGCTGGTAACCAGCGATTTGTAGCCGGAAACCTCATGCGAGTGCAACAACCAGTTCCTGGATCGCGCCATGCTCATTGGTTTACCGAACGAACCGGAGGTGGGGTTATTCTCGTCGATATTAGACGGACAGCTAGCGGTTTACTCGGGCGAATGAAGACGCTTGACCATGGCATCCACTTGTTTCTCGTACCCGATTGACCTTCACCCACGATAGCTGTCCTGTTGAACGGTCAGAGTGTTCGTGTAAACAGTTCGACACTTGTGGTAAACTTGCAACTCTGTTTATGCGTCTGGGCCACGGGCCAAAAACATCCATGCCGGATAGGCTTTGGGGAATACTACCATGTGTGGTCGCTACTTGCTAACGCACTCCGCAGCGGATATCGTAGCATTCTTTCGAGCTATTCCTGCCCCTGCTGAATACGCATCCGGTGGGAATATATCCCCCACGCAGCAGATCGTTGTGGTGACTGGTGGTGACGAACCTCGCCTAACTACCATGCGTTGGGGGATGACGCCGCCATGGTCTGGTACGCGCAACTCGGGTCGGCCAATTATCAATGCAAGGAGCGAGACCGTCACGCAAAAGCCGATGTTTCGCGATCTGTTACCGACTCACAGATGTATTGTACCGGCCAGCGGCTACTACGAATGGCCAAGAAACAGGCCACCGCGCAGTACACCTTTTGAGATTGCATTTGACGACGGTAATCTTATGGCGATGGCCGCACTATGGACCAACGCGCCTACTAGTGACGGGCAGAGCACGTCCTGCGTCATTATTACTACTGCTCCTGCGCCAGAGATTGCCGAAATACACGATCGCATGCCCGCACTTCTTCCTCAGGCAGCTGTCGAAATCTGGTTAGATCAAAAGACCTCCGTACCGGATGCGGTTGCTTTGCTTCGACCATGGCAATACGACAGGTTAACGGCGACAGACAACACTCGGCGATCGCTATCCAAAGCTGAAAGCGGTGAAAATAGGGCTGGTGTGTCACAACAGCTCGATCTGTGGGAGGATTTATAACCATGCCTGCACCGGTACGTCAACGCCGTAGAATGGCCCTAATTCGAACAGGCAGGCCATCGCTTGTATTCGAGGCAGTGCAGGATGGTGAGCTCATAAGAACCTCATCACCATCCATCGCCATCCAGATTGGACCCGGCGACATGATAGAGTTACCAGATGCCGACGGCCATGGCAAGATGACAGTACGGGTGTGCGAATTCTACACAGAAAAGGTGCCAGGCTCCATTGGCGACGTAACGGTGATTCGCACGTTGCCTAGCTAACCATGGATTACCTGCTGGCGGTCTGTATCTTCGTGGTGTCGGCCACCACCGGCAGGCTTGCCACCACCACTGGATTGCTATACGACCAGAGTTCAACTACTGCGTGGAATGGCGCCCATGACTTATTTCGGTTCATAAATTCGTCAGTGTTACCGCCGTCCGGCCGCACAATTAGCGTTACATCCTTCTGACCAGGAGCCACCTCCACAGCATCCGCAACCCATGCACCCGGCAGACCCTCAATTCGAGCGGAAATCGTACCGTCAAATCCCGGCGTTCGATCAATCTCAATGTGGACTCGGTAGCCTCCATGCTTTCGTACCTTGATCGGACCCGGGTTCAAGAGGCGCGCAGTAAACGGTGCCTTACCACCTACTTGAACAAGTGCGGCAGGGCGATTATAGTAATAGGTAGAGAAGATCATCTTCTTAGGCTGCTGCGCCCACAATGGCTCCGTGATGGTTTTGCCACCCATCTCATAGGACGCCACTAGGCGAAACCTCTTGGCAACAGGTTGTGCACCCCTGCCTGCGCTAATTACCAGAGGTACCGAGTACTGATCCGGCGCCACTGTCACAGGCGCACACTCCAATCCAGGAGGCAGTCCTTCCGCATGTACTGTAATTGGACCACCAATCCCTTGCCTTCTGAGGACGCGTATGTGCATTGCCGTGCTACTGCCACTATAGACAAGGGCAGTATCTGGTCGTTGATAGGCGCGAAGAAGTGGCACCACGGGATGAATCTCTACGTAATAAACCCGCTCACCAGATTTCCCTTTTGCCGTTACCGACATGGAGTATGTCATTTTAGGCCGGGGAATACCAAAGGTAAAGCGGTCACCAGAACGGTGTACCTGGAATATGTGCCCGTTGGCATCCTTCATGGTCACTGTAACGGAACGAGGTGAACCTAACTCGGTAGAATAGATGCGGCACTCCCACGTCCCTTGCCCGGTAAAAGAGAAGTTATCTGCCTGCCCTTCCGTAGAAAGCCTGCCTGTAAAGCCTGCCGGCAGCGTAGTGACAGCAGCCGGTTCGGTATCCGTGGTGACCGGATAGGCGGTCGCCATCATGGCGCGGGATCCCTGAGGCGTACGCACATGAAACAGCCCTGACTGGCCAGGCACGTGCACGATTACCGACGGTATGTCTGGACCTTCGTTGTGACTAAACACTCGTGCTTGAAGGCTAGTCCCTGCTTTTGCGGCGGCAGGAAACAGTACACCAGCATACGGCAGTGTCCCAATGGAGAGGTGATAGACATCTGCCGGGTTAGAGTGGCCCAGGAGATCCCTCACCTCAATAATATAACTGCCAGTCGCAGGGCACACCCAGTCAATGAGCGGGTCGAGCTCAAAATAGCCATGGTTTTCAGCAATCTGCACTCCAGACGAATCGTACAGCCGAAGTTCAGGATTGAAAAACAGCTGCGTGTCGTCATTGTAGCGGAACGACTTCAGGTTGAAGACGTACCGTGTTCCCTTCACTGCTGAGAACCTAAACCTGTCCAGCTCGCTGTTTCGCGCAATACACCCATTCACCACACACGGCAACGTCACCGCCTGAGAAAGAAGTTTATCACTGGAAGGAATTGCCATCACCTGCGGTAGCGTATCGACCTCAAATTTTGCTTCTGTAGAAATACCCCTAGGTGTCACCAATCGAAGGTTATATATACCGGGGGCCGCGTTGGGGGCGATTGTTATTTTCGCCGACACCTTGCCGCCCCGCGCAGCACTTTGCAGGTACTCGATTATCTTTTGCGCATCGGCGGGCGAGATTGGGGCCTGATTCTTCTCAATCATCCGGTGCACTGTGGCTGCCCACTGATCTGGAGACATGTCGCGGTTAGCCGGTGAACGCAACTCGTGGCAGTTGCCGCACTTAGAGCGCCACAACGGTTCGTTACGCGTATCGACGTGCGACTGATCTGCAAACACGGTCGCGCGAATGCCAGGCTGGTACACAAGCATCCGGCTGGCGCCCGTAAGATTGCTCCCCTTTACTTCGGTCGTAACTGTGGTGCCCTGACGCCCACTTACCGGAAAAAAGGACTGAATTACGGGAGCGTCTGCTTCCTGCGCAAGACAACTCGCTGGAATCATGGCTAAGAGCAACACGCCTAGCACGGCGATATGTCGTTTCATTTGAGGTGCTTGGTCCTGGTTAAAAGTCGCTTGGCAGGCTTATGTACCACCAACTTACGGCGCAGCACTAAGCCGGGCAGGGGCGGCGGAGCCTGAATGTGTGTAATGGCACCATTGGCCGTAGTCCATTGGTAGATCATGCCGTCTCTACCCCCGCCATAGGCGGTTTTACCGTCACCGCTAATATCAACCGTGTACAACGGGAAGTGTGAGATGTGGTCCACGCGGAGCCTGCGACCGTCAGACTGCCATAATGTTTCCGCGCCATCCATCCCGCAGGTGAGAATTATCTGCCGATTTGCAGTTACTGCCAGGCCATTAATCCCGCCGTCATCGGCAAATTCATCTCGAAAGAAATAGCTATTCCAGTCCTTGTCGCGATTATCATAACCAATACCAGCCCAGTAGAGGTGACCATCTAGCGAACCGGCTACAAACTGGGTGTCGTTGATGAAGGCTACACAGGTGACCCCGTCGCCATACTGATCGAGGTTTGCTACGGACTGTAGCGTCTTTTGATCCCATGCTTTCACCATGTGGTCACGTCCACCGGAAAGAAATGGAATGGCAGGATTAGGAGAAAATGCAACGGTCTGAACCTGATCGTTGTGCTCGGTAAGCACGGTATTTTTCTGCGAGGGCAGGTTCTGATAAACTCTCACGTTGTGATCGTCCGACGCAGTTACAAGCATCCGTCCGTCATTACTGAACGCCAGCGCCTCAATGACATCATCTGCCCCCTTAAGGATGCGGGGTCGGTGCCCTGTCACGCCGTCCCACAACAGGGCAATACCATCGCGATCCGGTAGTCCACAACCAATTGCTATCGTTTTACCATCCGGCGAAAAGGCGATTGCTCGCGCGCCGCCAGAAACCATACTGCACACGGCGATCAACTTCCAGGTAGTCGTGTCGTAAACAAGCACCCGGTGGAAAGCCCCAACGGCCAGCCTGCTGCCCTTTGGACTTAGTTTCACGCAGAAAATTGCGCTAAGCCTATAATGCACAACAGGCGGAGTAACCACCGCCTGAGGAGCCGCGGCCGGTGAGGGAGCGGCTCCAGTGACCTTGCAGCAACAGGCGGCACTGAACACGATGGCCGAAACTAACCTGGCAATGCGAGCCATCTGCATTACGCCAGCGCCTGCTTGATGGGATTCCCACCCCTTGCAAGCGTTATTCGCACGCCTTCTGGCGACGAGATAGACTGGTGGTAATCGATACCTAGGGCGTTGTAGATGGTAGCAGCTACATCCTCCGGATGCACCGGATCTGACACTACCTGCATACCTCGCCCATCCGACGATCCTACAACGTTTCCACCTTTTATTCCGCCGCCTGCCATCAGTACGGAGAAACATGCCGGCCAGTGATCTCTGCCAGCGTTGCGATTCACAATGGGTGTACGACCAAACTCGCCCATGACAACAACAAGTGTTCGATCCAGCATGCCGCGTTGCGCCATATCCGCAATGAACGTGGCAAATCCCTGATCAAACGTTGGAAGCAGACTGCCGCCCATAGCCGGGAAGATGTTATAGTGATTATCCCAGCCGCCAACTGTGACCGTCACAAACCGGGTTCCCGCCTCTATAAGCCGCCTGGTAAGCAGCATACTCTGACCAAACTGATTCCATCCGTAGCTACCACGAACCGCGGACGTCTCCTTCGTAAGGTCAAATGCAGCCCGCGCCTTCTCGGAGGAGAGAAGCGTATAAGCCCGGTTGTAGAATTCATCTACCGCGTGGGCCTCATCACATCCCTTTTCCTGCTGGCGGAAGGCATCGTCAACCACGTCGCGAAGGGCCTTTCGTCGATCCATTCGGTGCCGTGTGATGCCAGCCGGTGCGTCAAGACCTTCACCGTGGTAGTTAGCTGCAGCAGGATTGCCCCCCGGGCTGTATGGATTAAGTGCCGCACCGAGGAAGCCAGCCCCCATGGGCTCCTCTGGCTGCTCAACCGAGATGTACGGAGGCAGTGCACTGCGGGGTCCCAGCAGTTTTGCTGCTACGGAACCGTAGGAAGGTACCTCAAATCCAGGCAGCGGGAGAAAACCAGTAAGCATATAGTGTGTGCCAATTTCATGCACCGCTGTAGGGCTCGTCATACTGCGAATGAGGGTGAGTTTATCCATGACCTTGGCAGTACGGGCCAGGTGTTCTGTAACCTGGATACCATTTACATTCGTGCCAATTGCATTAAACTGCCCACGGATTTCCACGGGAGCATTCGGTTTTGGATCCCAGCTGTCTACGTGGCTCGGGCCGCCAGCGGTCCAAATCAGCACAACCGAATCGGCTGTACCATCTGTGCGGTCTGGGTTGGTCTTCTTGGTCGTCTCCGCAAGTGCGTAATACTTTGAGAGAGTAAGACCCATGAAACTGAGCATGCCTACCCTAATAACATCGCGCCTATGAAACTTCTCACAATCTCCCAGCCAGTTGTAACTCATCGCAATCCCTCCGGTTCAGTGACATTCTTCCCGATTGGTGTTACGTCAACCTATTACTTCAGTGATTAAAATAGAACTCTCGTGCCGATAAAAGTGCCCAAAGCAGATCCTGCGCTCCCGCTGCACGCGTTTTGGCCTGCTGCATGATGGCCACACATTTCGTTACTTCATTAGGAGTAGGTGCTCTACAGAACGTGCGCATGTAGAGGAACCTCACCAACTGCGGTGCAGTCTGAGTGTCTGCCAGCGCCAGACGAACTGTACTACCGTAGTTCACCTTGTTTTCAAGCTGAGGTGAGTTGATCATCGTGAGGCACTGCATAAGGTTTGGATCCAGCTGCGGATCAAGGTCTGTGAGAAACTCTCGGTGTGACACTCCAAAGGCATCCGTAAATGGCGTTTTCACCGGAAATGCCGCCTGAATTGCCAGCGACCTATCTGGAAACGCGCCGTATTGCCTCCGGCTTCCCGTAGCCTGGTTTACCATGTCGAGCAGCACCTGGGCAGGCATTGGATGTGCAATAAAGTGAGAGAAAAACTGTTCGTCCAGGTCGTTTGTGTGATTAGGCAGCGACGTGAGCTGGTATGTACGCGAGTTGAGAATTAGCCTTATCATGTGGCGGATGTTGTAGCCACTACGCACGAACTCAGCCGAAAGCGCCGTAAGTAATCCTGGTACGCTGCTTGGCGTCGTGGCTCGCATGTCATCCACCGGATTAATAATCCCCATCCCGAAATAGTATGACCAAAGCCGGTTCATCGCCGCTCGAGCAAAGTAGGGGTTTGACGGTGCGATCATCCAGTCTGCCAGTTCCTTGATCTGGTTCGACGATGGCGGCGCCGGGCTCGATGCACCAAGAAACGTGGGGGGCGCTACTTTGCCCCGGTTAGGACCAAGGATCGACTGGTTAATCAACTGCGCGTTTGCGTTGTAATCGATGACCTGCTCATCAAGCAACTTACCGGGACGAATACCCACCTTCTGGAAAAACGCAGAGAAATTCCAATAGTCATCGGTGGTCCATTTGTCAAAGGGGTGTTTGTGGCACCTTGCGCAAGCCATTCGAACACCTAAAAAGGCCTCACCGACATTTTCTGCGCGATCATTCGCTGCGTATTCAACCCTATAAAAGTTCGTGGGACCATACTCCTCCGAACTTCCCCGTGCAGTAATGATCTTGTAGACAAACTGGTTCCACGGCATATTCTTGTTGACCTGGTTCCAGATCCAGTCGTAAAACAGCTCGGCGCTCCTCTGTTTAGACGTGTAATTTGCACCCTGAAAAACATCCGGGTTTACACGCAACAGGTCCGCAAGTCTCAGTGCTCTAAAATCGACAAACGCCGGGTCATGCAAGAGCTTGTCAATTAGAACCGAGCGCTTCTGCGGACTCGTATCTGCCACAAACGCCTTGATTTCGTCCGGCGTTGGAAGCCGGCCCAATGTGTCTAGCGTGACCCGTCGCAAAAATTCCGTATCGCCCGCTAAAGCCGAAGGAACTACATTCAGGTGCCTGAGGTTGGCAAAAACATAGCGATCTATCAGGTTGTTCTGGGGAATGAGCGGATACTTACCGGGTCGTGTTTCCGGAAGTGTGAGAAATGATGCCGCAACAATTCCAAGATAGCGACCAAGTATGGCGCCACCACCCCACCGCGTTCCCTTTACCAGGCCATTGACGCCCACGGAGAAGACGGTTGGATTAGAGGACATAAAAACCGTTTCATGGGTTACATCCAATCGCTTGCCGTTGGAGTAGGTTGCGATAGCGTGCACCTGCAGTGTCTGCCCAACGTGACGAAGTACATCCTCCTTGGGTGTTATGACCAGCGAAACCGGCCGTGGATCCGACTTATGAAACGGACAGCCCTCCTGTATCCACTTTAGTAAAAGCTTATACCGCCGCGAATGAGTTGAAAAGCGTTGTCCCCCTCCATGAGAGATCTGATCCGTGGGCTTGAGCAGGATAAGGCTTCGGGCGGGATCCTGCAAATTGATGCGCCTACCTCGGTCGCCATAAACCAGAGGCGCATAGTCGTCTGCAGGGCTGAGGGTGAGAAGCGACACCTCAAACCCTCCCCTACCTCCGAACTTTCCATGACACTGTGCACCGGAACAACCGCTTCGAGCTAGAATAGGCGCAATATCGCGTAAAAACTCCACGTGTTTAGGAATGGGAGGTTCGGTGATTACACCATTGGCGGAGCGGCGGTTGGCTGGGTGGGACGCGCGTTTCACCACATGGTGTGTAACTTTGTGCGATAGGCGATGAACTGACGCAACAGATCGGTTGCTAACAAATATCGCCGTTAATACTAGTGCAGCAAGGGGGATTCGCAATTGCATGCTGATAGCCTCATACGCCTTGGTTACTACCGGGCGAAAACTAGTTCAAGCTAATATAATGAATGTTTGACAATTACATTATAAGGCTGTTGCATTTATTTTAGCCACTATTTGAATAAATCCGTAATTTATTCGGGTATTTTTTGGAAACGTTTGCTGTTCAGCCCCAGTCAACCAACGATTGTTGTCACTTTTACCGGGGCGGCCATCCAACATGGAACCATTTCCACACTACATAGGGAAAGAGGTATAAATCTATATTGACCGGGTACGAAAAACGTAATTACCTGCAAGGCATTGAAGAAAGCGCTGCGGCCGGCATCTTGGCGCCGCGAGCCTCAATAACACAGCGTGCGTCAAAACTATAGATTGCGCAAAATGATCCCCTGGGTCCTGCTGTCAAGACGACTTATGTCGGGGAATTCAAATCTGTTTCCGTCCACGTCGGTGACAATCACTCGCGAGGAAGTTAGCTCTTGCAGGTTGTCGCGAATGTTGCGAACCAGCAACTCACGTCGTCCCTTGTCGGTATCCACGTCCCATGCAATCGTGCCGAATTCTTCTTTCACACTGTATACTTTGCGAATTAACGGTACAAAATACCGCTTTTCAAGATCCTGTTCGACCACGGCACGCGATTCACTATCAAGTTGTGCCGGATCAACAATGAGACCTATATCCTTGTTGGCACAATCCAGGAAGCCGATGTAGTGCTCAGGATCAGTAAGCGGAAAAGCACGCATCGACTGTGCACGGGTCCAGGACCTCTGGTTTTCCAGAGTCAGCCGCGTAACCCCAGATGCACGAAATATACGAACTTCCGAAGGTTCCAGGATTCGTAGTTCAAACGCTTCAAGCTCTTGTGCGGGCAGTTCAGAAATGTCAGACATAGTGTGGTTATTCCTCCACTCTAATCCAGTTGCTGACTTCTACTACGACTGGCTGCTGACTAATGACAGCCAGGGCATCACGAATTGCCTTGCCGGGGGCTTCGTGCATCAGCCATACAATGTCTGTCTGCTGACCATGAATGGTCTTTTGTATCATAGCTTCAATATTGATATTGTGATCACCAAAGGCGCCTGCGATAGCAGCGAGTACACGCGGTCGGTCCTGCACAACCATGCGGATGTAATGCCTGGTAACGACCTCATCTATTGGCTGCACATCGCGGTGTTGAAAACAGGTGCAAGAAACGCGCCCGGTGCTGCCAAATCTCAGGTTGCGACACACATCAATAATGTCGCCCACCACAGCGCTGCCTGTAGGACCGCTGCCAGCGCCGCGGCCGTAGAACATGACGTCGCCCACCGAGTCGCCAATGATATGCACGGCATTGTACACGTCGTTAGTTGCAGCCAAAGGATGCGTATTTGGTATGAGCGTGGGGTGAACCCGAACCTGTATTCGGCCGTCCGCGAGGCGCTTACCCTTGCCCAATAATTTGATGGTATAGCCTAGCTCGTCCGCATAGGAGATATCGGCAGCGCCTATCGTACGAATTCCTTCTACGTAGACATCGTTTACGTTTACTCGGCTGGTGAACGCAATGGAGGCGAGAATGGCGATTTTGTACTGTGCGTCAAACCCATCCACGTCGCTCGTGGGGTCGGCTTCGGCGTACCCAAGTTGCTGAGCCTCTTTCAACACCGCATCCAGATTGGCCCGTTCGCGCGTCATCCTGGTAAGGATGTAATTCGTTGTGCCGTTGATGATACCGGTAACTTCCCGAACGGAATTACCTGCCAGCGCATTCTTCATGGGCTGTATAATAGGAATTCCACCTGCCACACTGCCCTCAAACTGCAGATCCAGGCTGCGCCGTGCCGCCTCTTCCATTAGACCGCTGCCAACCTTGGCAATCATCTCTTTGTTCGCTGTAACAATCTGCTTGCCGGCTTGCAGGGCGTTTAGCACGTACGTACGCGCTGGTTCAACGCCACCAATTAGCTCACAAACCACATCAATAGTTGGGTCGCCTACAATTTCGTTAGGGTCTGCAGTTAACAGCCCCCGAGGAACCTCTACAGCCCGTTTCTTGTTGACGTCTCGCACAGCAATACGTGCGATTTCGAAGGGCAGCCCAATCTTTTGCTCAATTTCTTCACGATTGCGGTTTAACAATGCAACCGTTCCAGATCCTACTACTCCGAGCCCAAGGACGCCAATTCGTACCTTATCTTTCGTAAACTTATTGCTCATGAACTGGCCTGATCTTTCCGCAAAACCATCAAAACGTCACCGGTATGCACAAGCCGTCCATCTGCAACTGGAATCTTGACAATTACGCCTTCGTGTTCAGACTTGAACTCCGAGAAGACCTTCATTGCCTCCAAAATACCGACGGTTTGATCTACCGAAACATGATCACCAACGTTTACCATCGCGGGAGCGCCGGGTTTTTCACTTCGATAAAATACACCTACCATGGGAGATACCAGTGTAACCAGATTACCGTCGTCACTGCGCGCTGGGGGCAATTGCGGCACGTCTGGCGCGGCCAGCTGTAGTCGTGCTTGGGGTTGAACCAGTTGCTTGACAACGGCAGCATGGACGGGCTTATTGTTAACACCCCTCAAACGAATATATCTGCCGTCCTCCTCAAGCACCAGCTCCTTTAGCTGCTGCTCGTCCATGAGAGTAATTAGTTGCTGTATTTCGTCCAGCTCAAATCCGAGTATCGCCATGTGGGCGCAGTTCATCCTGTGTTGATTTCGCGAGCTCGCCCATTCGCACCTTCTTAAAGGGGTAGTCGGCTAGCTTAGGGAGTATACCCCAAAACTGTCTTAAGTCGATTTTGTCACCGTGAAGAAGCGCGCCACAAGCCGACCAGTGCAAGCCTGTAACAACTGCGGAGTTTGGCACAGATTCTGCACTCAATCCAAGCATTATTCTGCGTAAATTACCTAATTTGTAAGCGAACGCATATCAATCGATTATTTATATTGGTTAAATATGCGGTGGATGATATATCCTAGAAGATTTGGAGATATTTCGTTGCAAAAGACTCTTCCCGCAATCCTACTGAGCGCTTGCTGTGTCGCCGCGGTACCATCTACCGCAAACGCGTTAACTCTATACGGGGGCAAAAGCGGTACCGCTACAGTTAACTGGCTGATGCCGACCACCGTTGATCCCAACATATTAACGATTAAGTCTCTAACGACATACACTACTCAAGACGACGGTTCCCCACTAACGGGAGCTACGTTTGAGCCAGTGGCTTCAACTATTCCACCCAATTACGGTCTGCAAATTGTAGGAGATGTGCCGAATAAGTTAAACGGCCTAACCTCGCCGGTGGTCGCGGTACAAGTCTGTTTTGGTTACTCGGGTACCATAAACATGAACTCGATCACGGATCCTAACATTAATTCAGGCACCGGCAAACCCTATGTTCCGTGGTCGGTTTCGGGATATGTATCTCATGGTGAGGAGTGTTTTCTGTTCCGTCAGCAGAAAGGCTCCGCGGATCTTGACGTAGGAGCATGGTACGCGGTACTGCAAGGTCTTTCTAAAGATCCTTCGTTCAGTAACGCGCCTGTTACCGTCACTGGTTACACGGTGCCGCCGCCGGTGCCAGAGGCGTCTTCGGCGGTCGGCTTACTCGCCATGGTTTGCAGTGCACCAATTCTGTTAGGTATGCGCCGACGCACCGTTTCCTAAATTAGAACCCGAGCAAGTAGGGCTACTGCTACAATCATTGTTATACCCCGGCCAATTCTGCTCGGGGTATAATTTTTTACATGAAACACATCTTACTCGTGCCAGATGGAGCCGCCGATACACCGCTACCTGAACTGGGGGGCCTGACCCCCCTGCAGGCAGCCCGCACGCCGAACTTGGATGCCCTCGCTGCCGTTAGTACGGTTGGTTCGGTTCAGGTTACACCATTGGAAATGTATCCAGGCAGCGACGCAGCCAATATGGCACTGTTGGGCTACAACCCCTCGGAATTCTACACTGGCAGAGGACCTGTTGAAGCCGCCGCGATGGGCATTACCTTAACCCAGGATGACATTGCATTTCGCTGCTCACTCATTACAGCGAGCAGTGACACCCTTTTAGATTACAGTGCAGGACATGTCACAACCGGCGAAGCGCATGAGTTGGTCACAATCGCCCAGCAGGAGTTATGTTCCCCGCAACAGACGCTTTATCCCGGAATATCGTACAGGCATATCCTAATCTGGCACGGGGGTTCTGCAAACGTTACCACACATGCACCCCACGAGAACATGGGCGTGAGGCTGGAGCAGATATTTCCAAAAGGCGACAAAGAAGATGAATTGATCGATTTTATCAGGAGATCGCAGGCCCTGCTTAACGACCATCCCATCAACGTACATCGCCGCAAGGCTGGTTTAGAGCCCGCTAATACACTTTGGCCGTGGTCGCCAGGTAAAACACCATTGATGAGGCCATTTAAGGATGTCCGAGGTTGCTCGGGCGCGCTGGTAGCCGCTGTTGATGTTGTGAAAGGTCTGGGCCAACTGGCGGGACTGGAGGTACTTAACGTTCCTGGAGCGACCGGCTATTTCGATACTGATTACTCTGCTAAGGCGAGTTATGCCATAGTGGCAGCAAAAACGCGTGATTTTGTATGGATCCATGTAGAAGCTCCCGACGAGGCTGGGCACGCAGGTAGTGCTAGTGAAAAGGTGCGTGCAATAGAGTCGATTGACCGGGAGATAGTCGGCCCACTGGCAGAGCACTTCTCGGGTAGCGACTGGAGATTGATGGTAGTACCAGACCACATGACGCCAGTGGCAACTAGAAAGCACGGCTACGGCCCCGTACCGTTCCTATATTACGATTCCCAGCGGCCCCTACACAATACGGACGTGAAATTTGACGAGGCTGTGCATGGCAATCCAATGGTAGTAATTCCCCGCGGCGAGGTTCTGATGGACTTGCTCTTCGCGTAGAGCAGTCATTAGGACCTAACGGTTGATCGGCGGAAACATATCACCGGTTAGTACCTCACCAGCTACCAGCCCCAATGGAGCGGTTACTACGTGGTTTCCTCCGTTAAACCTGGTATCCGCATCCGTGTAAATAATCGTGTGAGCTACTCGCGGTACGTCGGTTTCGTTGCTGCCGGCCATGTGGGCACATCGTGCGTGGTGAAACGTACAATCCCCTGCCCTAAGCGGTATCGTAACACGCTCGAACCATTCCATGGAGGGTGCTTTC
Source organism: bacterium (assembly GCA_021777995.1). Taxonomy (GTDB): domain Bacteria; phylum Armatimonadota; class Chthonomonadetes; order Chthonomonadales; family Chthonomonadaceae; genus JAJZFK01. The sequence continues at coordinate 11,587 of JAJYCW010000050.1, read as the reverse complement.
CCGAAAAGGCTGTGAGCATCCCCTAAGTCTTGCGCCGGCAGGTTGTTGAAGCGGTGCGAGCCCGTGAGGAAGGTCATGCAGCCGCGTTCAACAGGCACGTCGACTAGTGCGATCCATGCAGAAATCGCGTGTGTTCCACCATCGTGCGGCCAGTATGGCTGGTCCTGATGAAACTGAGTTGCGGCACTGTTGTGCGGTTTCTTGATAAGGATTTGATCGTGCCACAGCCGCAGCGGAACCCCGGCGAGTTCACTCGCCAACCTTCCGAGCAGTGGATGAAGCGTGAGCTGCTTCATCGCATCGCTGCTGCGCCAGACATTCACAAGCTGTAGAAATACAGGACGATCCGATAGTGGCGGCATCGATAACGCCGCTCGTTCCGCGGCATCTCGGTAGTAGGCAACCTCAACGGGAGTGAGCACCTCAGGAACATGTAGGAAACCACGTGTCCTGTAGCTAGCTACCATATCAGCAGGTAAAACTTTATTCTGCCACCGCTCGGAATGAACGGTTGGATGGGTATCAGTTTCCATAGACCTATTATAACGCCATTTAATGAGCGCTGGCCCATTTGGCACCCATTAAATCCGCTAGGTTCTTTGCACCATAGAATTCACCCACCTGTTGGGGCAGGAATGCGAGTGGTCAGTAAAAAAACCGACGGTGCTCGCGTGAAGCAAAAAAGGAGTGCAGGTGAGCTAATCACCTGCACTCCTTGTCGCACATTGCCCTAAGGCTCTTAAGGGAGCATGCCTGGACCAAGTGGCATGATTTGATTAGGCACAATGTTGGCATCGGTAATAGGACTTCGCCCCATTATCTGATCGCGGCTAACTTTGTACGTAATCATCAGCATACGCTTGGGTTGAGTATATTGCGGCCAAGGCGCGATTGCGGGATCCCATATTGGCCCGGTTGCACCAAATCCATCAATATACTTGTTGGCCATTTGCCCTGGAGTGTTGTCAACTACCAGTCTATCAGGATTGTCGTCCGTCATGCCTTCACCACTCCATCCAAAGCGATCTTGCATGGTGGGTGCAGTGGTACGCGGGTCGTAGCTTACGACAATGCGGTAGTAGTTGTGAGCAAAGCTGTACATCTTAGGATCCTTGCTCATATCCATCTCCCTGTCGTATGCATCCTTGCGCACGGCAATGGAGTCCATCAGGATAGTCTGATTCGGGTCCACGGCAAACGCGGTACTGCTATCCTTGTCAATATGCGGTTTGTAGTCCCAGTCTTCTATTAGAACGTCGACGCGGGCACCGTCTGCACTGTTGAAAGTCCCCGTAAACCGCAGTACCTTCGGGAGCATAACAGTAATCTTGTTGGTGATGTGAACGTCCCAGGGCCCTGGTTTGTTAGAGCCACCAAAGGGGAACTGCACGCCAGGATATTTAGACGGGTTTACATGATCATGACCGGTTGTGGTATATCGGTCATGGAAGCGCTGGTATTCCTCTTGAAGATTGTGGATCTCCGCTTGACGAAGCATCCAGTCTGAGAAGTCCTTTGTTTTTCCCTGAGATTTAATCCGTGAAGCACTAATTGCCATCGCCTCGTGCCAAACGTTTATGGCATCGGGAATACGCCCCATCTTCTCGTAGGTGTGCGCAAGAATGTGCCACGTCTTTAACGGGGCACCTTGCGGCCACGAGTCGTGATTGTTCTTGTTGGGAGGTGTGTCAATCGCCAACTGAAACGCGGCTGCCGCCTCCGGGAAGTTCTTAATCTTGTCGAAATTCTCCCATCCCTTTTCGAACTTAACGTCTGGTATCAGCATGTTATTCTGTATACCCTCGGTAAGTAACGCCTCGGAAGGATAGATGTAACGACGATCAGACCGTTCCTGTGAATCAGTAAAGTTGTACGCCATGTGCCACGCACCCGTACCGTACACATTCGAGTCATGAGGATCGAGCCACGTGATAACGCGAACCAGCGGCAAAATGGCATCATAGTCGCCACTGTCGAAGAACTGGTCACAGCGCACCCAGAGCAGGCCCGCTGCCGCCTCACGAAAACCCAACAACGGCAGGAGCAGGAACTCGTTGTTTAGTCCGCCAATTACGCGCGACGCGTTCTTGGTCTCCTGCATCTTGTTGCGCATAGGAAGTATGGTGGCCTGGACTCGCAACGAGACCAAATACATGATCAGTGCGACCCCTGCCAGCACGTAGGCTCGGTTCTTAACAGAGGCAGGGTAAATCTTGGTGCCGCTTACCTTTGGTGCTGGAGAAGAACTCGTCATATCATACCTCGCGACGATCAAACAGGATGATTGCGACGGCCAGCACAACTGCAGAATAGGCAAGGGAGTAGAAGATGTTTTGAACTATGTACGCATTCATGTTCACAATACTCTCTTCTGGATGTATCAGCCTGTTCTGTACGTTAAAGTTGCCAAACTGAGGCAGAATGTAGTAAATAAACTGTCCAACGCCGTGTGCAATCTTGTTTTGTGAGGTTGTGAGGGTATCAGTAACGGAACTGAGGTTTCCAACAAGAAACACACCAAACGAAAGGAAGAAGTTCACTACCGGTGTCGTAATCGTCGAGAAGAAGATCGTAATAGCAGCCAGAAGCAGCATCTGGAAGAAGGTAAGCATGACACCTCGTGCCATCTCTGGCGCGATGTGGTGCCCTTCCTGAAAATAGAGCATTGCCAGAAAGACGATGCCCATTGCTGCAATATTGATGAATACGGTGAAGAATCCGCCTAGAAACTTGCCCAGTAAGAATTCATACCGCTGCACAGGTTTGCTAAGTACCGTGTAAATGGTCCTTCGCTCTATTTCCACCGGGATTAGGTAGATGCATGTCACGATGGTGATGAAGAGACCAGCAAGCAGAATCGCTGCTAGCCCAAGACTTCTTAAAACCGTCTGGCTGTCTTTTGGGCTCAAGAATCCGAACACAGGACCTAATGAGATAAGAAAAACGCCTATGACGAGAAAGATCCACATGATCTTACGGCGCAAAGCCTCGCGCACAGTTTGGCGGGCAATTGCGTAGATAACGCCCATTTATAGACCCTCCTCTTTTCGCACAGTCTCGACGAAGACCTGTTCCAGCGTACGTTTGTGCGGCACAACGGATATAACGCTACCTTTGGCGTTGCGAACCAGATCGATTACTGCGCTGGTCTGGTTGTCATCCTCGCTAAACAGTTTCAGCGCCTGCAACTCCTCCAGGGGTTCAATGTCGGGGGTGATTGCCCGTAAATTCTGCAGGGTGCCGTTCGATAGGCCAGCACCTTTCACCACAATCTCGGTGCGTTCGCCTGCAAGAAGGTCGGTGATCTGCCCCGTGCGCAGCAGCTTACCCCGATGGATGATGGCTACTCGGGAGCAGATAAGTTCCACGTCCGCTAGTTGGTGAGAGGAGAGGAATACGGTTTTACCTTCGTCCTTTAGGCTTGCGACAATGTCACGCAGTTCAGCGTGGGCAATTGGATCGAGACCGGACGTCGGTTCATCAAGGAAGAGTACCTTGGGATCGTTAATAAGCGCCTGAGCAATGCCCGTTCTCTGTCGCATACCCTTTGAGTAGCCGCGTATATTGCGCCGCCAGGCTTCCGGTTGAAGGCGTACCTTCTCTAACGAAAGCTTTATTCTGCGCTGACGCTCTGCACCGGGAATGCGGAAAAGTCGTCCGTAGAAATCCAGCAGATCCCAAGCGGACATCGAATCATAAAAATAGGTCTCCTCCGGAAGGTAAGAGATCATGCTTTTTACGACGTTGTCACCCATCGGCTTACCTAGTAGTGTGGCATCGCCGGCAGTGGGAAAGATAAGACCGAGCAGCATCTTTATTGTGGTCGTCTTACCGGCGCCGTTGCGGCCCAGAAACCCAAAAATCTCGCCTTCCTGAACCTCTAAATTGAGGTTATTAACAGCGATGACTTCCTGTTTCGCCCAGACATCCACATACTTCTTGGTCAGGCCCTGGATGGAGATCGCAGTAGCCATGTATTATAATACCTCCCTGGTGGTCACCCATTGGCTGGGCGACTCGAGTTGGAAAATTTCAATGAAACCCAGTATTGCAGTACAGTTGACGGATAATAAAACAGAGCCGAATGTGGTTATAATCCGCTTCTTAGAATACATCGAGATAAAGCGATGTGTCTGCTGACGCAATTGCGAGTTTAACCCTATTCGTGCCTATCATTGTACGTAAATCTGGGCACAATCTGTCACAGCAACGTTCCTTTGCTGCGATAAATGATGCTTTGTTGTCTATAATCGTCGTTATGCAGGTGATTTAATTTACCCAAATAAACGACACCTACACGTGCCGCTTACTTACCGTATGTTGATCAACCAGATGATAGAGTACCGCATTATCTACAGGTTGTGCACCAGCTAACAGTAACAGGCGCGCAATTTGAGGGTTTCGCTGCATTACGGCCAGATGCAATGATGTAAAACCGTGGAATGGAGCGTCTGGGGCCACGCCACTGTCCAGAAGCAGACGCGTCATTGGCACACTGTTTTCTAAGGTTGCAAGGTAGATAGGCGGTCTGCCATCGGGATCCGGCTTATTGACGTCTGCACCGCGCTCCACCAATTCTCTGGCACTGCCGTCATCGCTCATCATTAGCGCCCAGCTTAGTGGCGGCATCCCCATCTGGTTCGGGCTGTTAGGATCACTTCCCGCCTGAAGAAGCACCTTGGTAATATCTGGTCGTCGATCGGAAATAGCCATAAACAGCGCAGTAAATCCGTACTCGTCTGAAGCATTCACCTGCGCGCCATGTTGCAACAGCAGGCGTACATTCTGTAGATTTCCAGCAATCACCGCCAGCATAAGGGGTGTGGCGTGTGGCGGCCTGTTACCGTGTAGAGCACCACGCAGAGCATTGTGATAATAAACCGCAGGCGTTGGTTTGCGCAGTGGACCAGTGACCACCTCATTTACATTGGCGCCATTGTTGATGGCTGCAATTACACCATCGGTATCTCGATGCTGAATGGAATGAATAAGCGCTCGGTCTGCCATCCACTGCCGCAGGTGGGGCACCACGGCAGCACTTGCAAGAGCAACGGTGCACAGCACAACGAGGGTAATACCAGTGAGGTGCCGGTTTTTGGGCTGCCGTGCGAAACCATTGGGTTCTGGCTGTGATGAACTGCGCACCCTGTCGTTCTGTGAGTTTTTACTCAAATGAAAACGCTCCTTGCGGTTCCATAAAGGTAACTACCGCCGTCGTCTGTACCACCACTCGCCGAAGTGCATGATGAACCGAGAAATTCCCTCAGGAGCCATTGGGCCCGGTCTGTAAGGCAACGGCAAGCCGCTCGCCTGAAGGATGTAGTGCGCAGCATTTAACCCACTAATGGCAGCGCCTTCCATGGTTGAGGGCCATCCCGTATTGGTCCATTCGCCTGCAAGAACTACGTTGCTGTATGGGGTCGTTGGACCACTGCGCATCGCGTGTACCTCAGTGCTAGGCGAAATGGTAGCTTTTGGCCAACGCACCACCGAGCTGTGCACCAATTTAGCATCGGCAACAACAGGAAACGCCTCACCCAGTTCCTTTAGCGCTAAAGCAACGACGTCTTCACGGCTGGCTGCATCAAACCTGGATGAAGCACTAATTACCAGCGACAGAAATGCTGGGCTGTTTCGTAGCGCTGGATACAGAGCGTTTCGATTAAACACCCACTCAAATGATCGGTCTAACAGCGCTATTGCAGGAGGAATCTCGATTGACCGATCAAACCACAAGTGTACTCCCATTATGGGTACGAGAGGTATACCTGCTAGTTGTTCCCACTCATGTACGGATGCGTTTGAATCTGTGGGGAGCAGCCTCAAAATCTGGTCACACTGTAAAGCGCTCACTACCCAGTTAGCCGAAATCGACTCGCCATTTTGAAGCAGGACTCCCGTTGCACGGCAATTGGTGCTATCAAATAAAATACTCTTCACCGCCGTTTTGGTTCTTACTCTGCCGCCCAGGTTGCGTATTGCCTCTATTGCAGGCTCGCTGTAAAGTGTGCTAAGCGGCACAGTAGGAACCCCAAATTGGTACCCGGTTCTAGTAGACAAAAACCCCTCACGAAAGACTTTAAATCCGTAAGCACAGGAAATCTTTTGTAATTCTTCGTTGCAGGCACTCACTAATATGGGCCGCCAAAAGCGCGATATCGCCCGCTCGGTTTGGTGAGTACTGCACAACCAGTTTAGCATGTTCTCGTTTGCGGGAACCATCCAGCTTGGGCACACAAGGATACTCATAAGCGCCCGGCCAATTGCCACTTTATCTGAAAGGGTGAGGGACTTGAAGCGTGCAAATGAAACCGCAGTGTGGAATGGCGGTGGAAGGCCGGTCGCATAGATTGCAGACCTTATTCCGTCACCGTCGAGGAACTCCAGGCGATCAAAATACCGGATGTATCCGTCAACTCCAAGCCGTTGAAAGAGCCAATCCAATGTAGTGCAGCAACGCATCGTACCGTGCTGACACTCGTCTACCAGCATCTCCTGCTGTTTGTCGTAAAACGAGTTTGCACGTCCGCCCAGCCCGGCTCGCTTCTCTAGTAAAACGGGCTCAATTCCCACCTGTGCCAGCACCAGTGCAGCAGTAATACCCGCAATACCACCGCCTATGACGACCGCTGTGCCAGTGCCGCCACCCACATTGCGACTTTCCTCTGGTTGCAGCTGCAGTTTTGAATTCTCTACGGCCGTTGTCATAATATCGAAGAGTATAGCATACTCCTAATTTCCTAATGTTTAGAGGATATCACAGGTATCTTGTTGAAATATTGTCAACTGTGAAATCGGTGTAGGAGACTGTATTTTGAACTCGATTCGGGCACACGCACCAGGGCGATGCGGCATTGTGGGCAACCCAACTGATATGTATGGCGGGTCGGTGATCTCGTGCTCCACGCAAGAGCGTGCCGAGTGCAGAATATCACCAGGCGGCTCCGGAATTACCCTTGTCAATGGGGAAATATCCCAGACAATTACAGATGCTGCACAACTAAAATTATGTGGTGACATGCTTGATATAGCACGCTCGGCTCTGCAGTTTTTCGATGTAGATCCTGCTAGAACGAACATGCGGCTTGAAACTGCAACTACGATTCCTATGCGCGCTGGGTTGGCAGGCTCAACAGCCCTTCTCGCTGCCATTGTAGGAGCGCTTGACGCCTACCTGGGATTGAACCAGAATAGTTATCTCCTTGCAGAAAACACTCGACGCATTGAGTCTGGGGTGATGGGGATCGTCTGTGGGCACCAGGACCAGCATATGGCCGTGTTTGGCGGCCTCAATTTTATGAATTTTGCTGGGAAGGAGTCGCTAAAGCAATCAAAGGACGAGCCGCTCGCCACCATCGAGCCCCTATGCAATCGATGCACTCCACCGCAGCTGCTGCTTGCGCATACAGGAATCCAGCACCATTCTGGTACTGTTCACAAATCGCCCAGAGAGAGGTGGCTAGCGGGTGATCCTGACGTTCGCGCGGCGTATGCGCGCATTGCACAACTCGCCCCTGCCGGAAAGCGAGCGATTATAGAGGGTAACTGGCACTATTTGGGCGAGCTAATGAACGAAAACCACGAGATTGTAGCACGACTGGGTGGCAGTGGCGAAGCAAATGACCGCCTCATCCAGGCAGCGCGCAACGCCGGTGCCCTTGGTGCCAAACTCGCAGGTGCGGGTGGAGGCGGCACCATTATCGCGCTTGTTGAAGACTTTCAGGGAGTCACTGCCGCTCTTACTGCCGCAGGCGCCGAACAGATACTTGTCCCCCTACCGCAACCGGGACTGACCGTCGAGATTCAATAATTTGGTGACGCTCATCGAGCCAAAAGCCAGCAAGCTGTAACACCCTTCAGGGTTGATCACATTGTTGCGCTGGCATAATTACCCTGCACAAGGTGTGCTGGTAGGCGAGCGTGCCGCTTTGTGAGATGCTAAGCAGCTGCGCCTTTTCGTTGTAACCAAACTCGCGAGTGTAGTTGGGGCCACGCATGGTTGCCAGCCTGTTACCAAGGTTCCAGGTGTACTCTTCGGTAAGGTTGGTTTTCAATTGTCACCCGACATCGTTGTGCACCTTGGAGCGCCTTCCATAACGCTCCAAACACAGTGCCACAATAATCATGATTGCGGAAGCAGATACCAGGCACATTGTTAGTTTGAAACTGTACCGGAACACGAAGGTGACTACGTTAACAATGCCATCAGGGCGCGACCCACGACGGAACCATCCGCGCAACGTCGCGCCAACCAGTGCTTCTGCAAACACTAACAGAAACGTGTACCAGTACAACTTAAATGCGCGACGAAGAGTCTGTTTACCCGATATGTGTGCCCCACCTGCGATGCAATTCAGACTCAGTACCATCCACACTATGCCGCCAATTAAAAAGCCGAATAGCCGGACGATCCAGACAAAGCTAAATGAGAAACTGCCAATTCCACTTATGTTCACGATTTCAGAGCTCCTAGTTGTAACACGCAGCCTGATTGATCACCGTACTACTCGGGCCAGTCGCGCAGCTACCTGGTAAAGGAATTGGCGAGGGAACGAGCACTGGCGCGGGGATTAAATTAATAATACACGCAATGCATCCCCCACAGACCCACTTTTCTAGAGTGTTCGATTTGCATTCGGCCAAAAGGCAATTTCCAAAGCACCTAAGCCAATTTGTACCTTTACGCCCCTTGCAATTATTTTGGCATTTGTGCCAAGAGTCCACTATAATTGCGATGGTACCAAGGCACGCAAGACCACATATCGTCGCGAGTATTGGGTTCCATGGTAACCAATCTGTTGAGGCTGCAAGTGCAGTCGTGCGCAAATTACGGCTAGTGTAAATTGTAGATTGTAATCCGGTCAACAGGGATCCGGTCACTTTCCTACGACTACGAGTTACCCAAGGTGAATCCACTGGGCTTCCCATAGATTGCAACACGTCGAATGCATCATACACATTACTGCTCATAACCGCGCCTGTTGCCCCCGTAATCACCCCGAACACGCCAAGCACGTCCTCCTGGTGGTACTCGTCATCCGTGCTGCTCTTGCGCCGTATCAGCATGCTGCTGCAGCCGCCTCCTGCTCGCAGGTACTGCGCGTTCGTCGTCCACGTGGCGCCTGTGAGGTCACTGCCCTGCTCCACCAGCTCGCCAGCGGTTGTCATCGGCACCGTATTCATGCCGGTAAGCAACTGTGCCGCTTTGCGAGATGCTGAGCAGCCGCGCCTCTTCGTTGTAACCAAACTCGCGAGTGTAGTTGGCGCCAGGCATGGTCGCCAGCGTGTTGTCCGCATTCCAGGTGTACTCTTCGGTAAGGTTGGTGGTGCTGTCCATCACCTGGCTCAACCTGCCGCCTGTGGGGCGGCAATAAACGCAGGTTCTGCCGTTTGGCATGTGAGGAATGCATAATCGACTTGCTGCGCTAATCACAATCAAGCTCGTTGTTAACGAACTGCCGCAGGAATTTGACGAAATCCGATTGAACCTCTTCTCGAATACCTGCAAAGCTTATCTCGGCCGCCGTACCAGATTTCTCCAATATCTCAATGAAGCTTGTCCTGATATCCTCGAGGTACGCATCCTGCCGAAAAAGGGCCATACCGGCAAATAACCTTGCTAAAGCCGACACGCTGCTCAATTGAGATCGGCACTTTGCAATGGTGCCTTCGTCCATGGGCGCTGGACACTCTCCGTGCGCATCATCGTACAAGCTTTGCGAGCCGCTAATAGCATTCAGCAATTCAGCAGTAGAAAAATCACGCATTATTAAACTGTGGCTCGCTTCGGAAGCGAGCAACAGTTGGCGAAGATATTGAAGGGGACCAAAGGTTGTCTGATCGTCGTATAATACACTTTCTTGGCACTTCCGTGTAAAGTACATAAATCGCTTGATCATAACGTATTCGATCGGTTCCTGAGACGATGAGCCTCTATTTGAATCACCCCTTGCAGGAAACATGTTTCTGTAACCTGCGAGCATAAGCGCAATATCTATCGGTGACTTGGCACAAAGTCCAGGCAACAACTCCTCGCATGCCTCTAACGAAGCGAACAGTAGTATGTCGAAGGTCAAATCCTCAGATTGACATTGCAGCCAGAGTGACATAGATCGGTGAAATATCCGCCGCTGAGGTGAGGCGGATATTTTGTACTTTTCGCGGTTCTTCGCGTTCATCCGGATTATTCCCCCTCGCAGAATTCAAAATACAGAAATATGCATGTCCAGGAAGCATTGTCGTCACCCAGTGCGATACATGTATTGTATAAATGGGTACAACCGTGCAGGTACAGCCCTTCACAAAATGCCTGGCAGAACGACGGGTTCTCCATTCCCCAGTGCGTATTTGTGCAAACCGACATACACATGAAGTTTGGCAAAGGAGTAATCCAGTACGCATGCTTTTTCGCTGGAGCCACCGTCTTGCCCATCACCTGGAAGCCGCGGCTGGGTACCACCACCCCACGCCCACCGCTGCCGGTGAGGAGGCCTGGCTCGCTCATTGCCTTGTAGCAGGTTGCCGGTTGGGTTGTCTTGCTTACCCCCTGCACATACTGCATCCCCATAAACGAATCGTACACGTTACTGCTCAACACAGCGCCGCTCGCCCCCGTAATCACGCCGAACACTCCCAACGGGTCCTCGTGGTGGTACTCGTCATCCGTGCTGCTCTTGCGCCGTATCAGCATGCTGCTGCAGCCGCCACCTGCGTACTACCGTTGCACGGTAGCGGGTGCAACAATTCATGTATCGGTGAGCATTCAAATATCACCATTGCCTAATTTCAAGGCGATTGTGTCCGGCTATGCGGAACAGGAACATAAAGTTCGTAGGGTGGCACTGCAAATTTGAGCGGTACATCAGCTAGTATATAGAGAATGGTTTGTTTCCGCTCTACTTGGGTTAGTTGTAACGGTTTTAGCGACTGGTCCTCTGGACCCAAGGCGTTCTTGAAGATAACATAAGTCACACCATACCGGTTCGATTTGGAATGTGCCGGATAAACACCAAAATTGTAATTTGCCGAACCACCGTTGCCACCCGGATTGTACCCGTTCCATCTGGCACGGCAACCCTTAAATACACTTTTGTAGAACGAGTACACATCATTGTAGAGTTCAGGCACGGTTATAATGTAGGTTACTGTGACAGCATGGCTGAAACTACTCTCGGACGGTGTGACCTCTATGCCCCGGACCACAAAACCGCGCGGAAGGTAGATCGGCGGGTTTAGTTTGTAACTGCCAAGTGTAGAAATGCAACTCTGGCTCTGGGACGTGCCGTTGTACTTGTGTTGAGGCAAAACTGTGGCGCTTGATTTCCACGAAATTGATGAAATCAGGCACATTACTACAACGACTACAGTGCGGTTTACGCCTCTGTAACCATTCGAAATCGGCATTGTTACTGTCCTTTCCGTTGAGTTCATCGCTCTATGCACATCTTATAGCACTTTGACGTCGCACCTTTTCCGTGGCACTTGTTATTGCAACAATCTACGCATTGACCGGTGGGGGCCGTACTGCACTCTTGTGCACATTTGCCAAATGGTTGCCATTTCACGAGGTTCTTGCAGTAGTGTTCGC